>JAWOMQ010000031.1:0-11043 GCA_033852415.1 Bacteroidota bacterium | reverse complement strand
GATCATCCGATGGATGAATTCAATTTTTGATTTCCGTCGCTCGATCTCGTTTCTATTGAGGAGAATACGTCGCTGACATTCCTCGATGTCATGTTCAAGCTCTTTCTTCGCGTTCTCCCGCTCTACAAGCCGGATCTCGGCTTCGGCGAACCGCTTCCTGAGTTCCCGGTCCTGGGCCGATAGCTCAGCGATCTTTTCCTCGTTGGTTGTGATGTCAACGTGGTAGAGATCGTTATCCTCAGACGAGCGGTCTATTCTCCCTTTCAGATTATCGATCCTTGCCTTGACACGTTCCTGTTCACCCCGTTTGCGGATGAGGTCGTGAGCTACGCCCAGAATGCTCTCTTTGAGATTCCGAAGCTGTTCGGCGCCTTCTGACACCTGCTTATCAGTCTCAAGGTAATCCTCCTTTACTCGCGCATAATTGTTCTCAGCGGTAAGGAGATCGTTCGCAAATTGGACATTGCGCTCGTTGAGAGTCACAATTTCCTGCGACAGAGCGCCTTCTTGCCTGTGCAGCTCCGATTTTTCATTGGAGAACCGGTCGACATTTGCCTCAAGCGACTTTTTACGCTCATTGGAGACTAGGATCATTTCCTCGAGCCTGTGCATCGCGTCGGACTGAGTAGCGACATCCTGCTGCTTTAGCGATAGATCTTGTTCGGTTGCGGTCATTTGTGTCCGCAATCGTTCGACCGCCTCCTCACGTTCGCGGAGCCCGTGGTCGATGAGTGTCTTGTCGCCCGTCGTCTGGTTCAGTTTACCCTCCAACGGAGTGAGCTTACCCTGAAGGTGAGCATATTCCCGTTCGAGGAGATCAATTTCGAGAGTTTTCAGGCGGCCTGCAACGTCATTATACTGTTCCGCTTTTTTAGCCTGGCGTTCCAGTGTAGAAACGGTCTTTTGTACTTCTTTAACAATATCGTTGACACGAACGAGATCGGCCTGAACATCTTCAAGCTTTCTCAACGCGGCCTTGCGGCGGTGTTTATACTTCGTGACGCCTGCAGCCTCTTCGAAAAGCCGGCGCCGCTCATCCGTCTTGTCGCTGAGAATGGATTCGACCATTTTGAGCTCTATCACCGAGTATGCGTCGCTCCCCATCCCCGTATCCATGAACAGATCCAGGATATCCTTAAGCCGGCAGGCAACTTTGTTCAGCTGGTATTCACTCTCCCCGGACCGGAACACCCGCCGCGTGATTGTAACCTCACTGTACTCCGTGGGGAGAATGCCTTTTGTATTTTCTATGGTAAGGGAAACCTCAGCAAGACCGAGCGGCTTTCTGTTTTTGGTCCCGTTAAATATCACATCTTCCATCTTATCGCTGCGGAGTGTGCTGTAACGCTGTTCCCCTAAAGCCCATCGTATTGCGTCGACAATGTTCGTCTTCCCGCAGCCGTTCGGCCCCACAATGGCAGTCACACCGGAATCGAAACTCACCTCGATCCGCTGCGCGAAGGATTTAAACCCTATGATCTCGATTTTTGATAGATACATGTAATCTACACCGGATGGTGCATCGTATCAAGAATATATTTCATGTATAACGACGTTGAAAGTGTATAATCAAGATAGCTATATATCGCAGCAGTCGCAACTGCAATCAGCGCAATGCTCACCAGATACACTTTAAACTGATAGACATCGTAAATAATTGAAATGCCTTTCAGCAGCCGTACAAACACCCAGAGACTCATAGCTCCCGCGAGGATCATCATCGGACCGATATAGAACTCCGTTTCCATGGAAAGACGATAAAGCACCATAACTGCCGGAATAAGCAGAATATACGGCAACATGGACCACATCGTTATCGAAAATGCATGATAAAAATAAACATGTGTGCGAACCATCATCGAGCATAACCGGATGATGACGCTCAAAAGAACCAGCAAGAGAAATACAAGAATCGAAACAACAACAATAAAATGCAGCGGCTGCCAGATAAGCCTGACCAGCCATTCTTTCATGTCGTCAGAAAGAACCTGACTCAGGAGGTTATCGAGGGTGATATTATCCCTAAAGTGATAAAATACGCTGGATAAGAGCGTTGCCCATGTGATCGAAATGATGACGGCCAGAAACAACGAATGGGAGTAAACTAATATGCGTTGATCTCTGACGTCAGCAAAAAAGTTATACGTGCGGAAGAGAGATCTGTTCACACAATCCCTGAACCGTCTGTTGCCATTATAGAGGAAGAAAAATGAAATGAGCGCAATAATCCCGGCTACCACGTAGATCACCGGGGCATTCGAGGAAAAATTGCCGATAGGCAACGCCTGGATCTTTTCACCGTTGTACAAAGCGCGAATGACGTCAAAGGCGGTCCGCTTTTCCCTGTCAGTGCTGACAACTCCCATTGAAATGATGTATGGATTGTGAGAATGAGTTGTAAGCGTAGGTCGATCTGTGGACCAGTCATTATAGGAGGAGAACACACCGCCGGCGATCTTCGCATCGGAGATGGCCCCGTATAATAACATTGCTGTGCGGGCCTGTGCCTCCGTCGAAAGCGGGTCGCTGTACCCATTGTGGTTCCCGGGTTCCACGTCCGTTCCGAATCGCGTGACGATGAGCGGTTTTTCGGGAAAGGCTTCTTTCCATTGCCGGAGAGATTCACGAAATGCTTTCACATCAGAGCCGGTGTAGACGATAGCCGCAATATCAACGTATTCGAAACAGGGATGCGATGCCGTTTGGGATCCAAAATACACTGGCCGGTGGTCGAGAGAGTTTACAATGTTCCTCAACGCTGTGATGTATCCGCATGAGGACGATGTCTTTGTTTCAATCCCCTCTCCAAGGCCCCACGCAAGCACGCTTGGATGTTGCTTATCCCTGCTCACCATTTCTTTGAGAGAGGCAGCGGCAAGATCCTGGAAGTAATCCTTAACAAAAATCTCCTCCGGGACAGACCGTAGTGGTATCTCTTCGAGCGCAAGGATCCCGTAGCGGTCGCACAGATTCAGGACATAAGGATGAGGGGGATATTGAAAACGTATAAGATTTGCGCCGAGCGTTTTTATTTGTGTGATATCCTTCTCCAGCGCCTCGTATGTCATTGCGGAGCCATAGAGAGGATGATCCTCAGTCCAGAGAATACCCTTTAGCGGTTCAAGATTTCCGTTGATGAACAGACGCCCGTTCATCCATTCAAAATCACGAATCCCCACGTTCAGGTCGTACTCGTCAACGACACGTACTTCCTTATTGGCAACGTTAACAACTTCAGCCTTTACCACGTAAAGATCAGGAGACTCGGGCGACCAGAGTTTAGGGGATGAGATTGCTACTTCCGCGCTGATCTCGGTGGACTTATTCAGCTGATGCGTAACCGACGAGAGCCCGCTCCTTCCGACTAAATCACCGCTCATCTTTTCGAAAACTTCCACCTGGTAATCAGTCAACTGACCCTGGATGGGCTGACCTATGCCGCGATCAACCACATCGGCTCGTACAGTCAGCCTGACGTTCCGATTCTCTTTTTGCAGTTCGTACGTGACATCCACGTTATCGATATATAACTTCGGCGTTGCAAGAATGTAAAGGTCACGGGTTATTCCCCCATAGGTTCTCCATCCACCGATCTGTTGCCTTAGGGGGAGTGTAGTCTTTGGGGAAAGTTCATTGTCCACAAGCACCCTGATGCTGTTTTCATTACCCACCTGCAAGGCATTTGCCGGAATCGGAAGAACGTATGACGTGTATCCTCCCATGTGTCGTCCGATGAAGTTACCGTTAATCGATATCTCGCTAAGATAGTTGATCCCGTAAACAACAAGCGAAAATGTGTACTTGTCGAGCATTTCTGAGGTTACGGAGAAGGTTCTCATCATGGTCAGTTGTGCAGTTCCCTCAAACGCCGAGGGTACGGCGACCTGATACCATTCCTTTCCGTTCGTGGAATATCGCCAACTTCCGGCAAGATCTATTTTTTGGCGGGTGGGATTATCCGGAAACATCGCAGCATCAGGTCCCGTGCGGGTTGGTTGGCCGTTTTCCAAGAACCTGATCCCCGGCGGAGTGGACTGACCGAGGCAGCTACCTGCAATAACAAGAAAGTAAAGTAGGACGAGACTGCTTCTTAACAAACCGGTCTTATGTCTTTTTTTCTTGATGACGCAGGGTCGGTGATTTTCACTATTATGCGCACCGCAAAACTGAAAAACGCTTAATCAATTCCAGTTTTGGGGATAGTAACCTCCAATATAATAAAATTCGGAGGTGAAAGCAACGAAAACTATGGGAATTTGCAGGATGTTTTGAAGGAAACTCTCATCCATCTTTAGTTTGAGTCTTGAGATTACGCAGTTTGCCTCCTCCCGAGGATCAGCTACGCCTTCTCGACCATTATCTATATTGCTGCCTGAATAATGGCCATAAATGAATCAGATTTCAAACTTGCACCGCCGATTAACCCCCCATCTATATCAGACTCATGAAACAGAGAGCCAGCATTTTGAGCATTGACGCTTCCACCGTATAGAATAGTGAGACGTTCTGCCGACAGCCAGGAATAAAGCTGGCTTACAAGCTTTCGGATGAGCTTATGGACCAGATTTGCTTGTTCGGGAGTAGCAGTTTTACCCGTGCCGATCGCCCATACGGGTTCATAGGCAACAATCACTTTCTGCAATTGCTCAGAAGTGATCCCGGCTAACACACCCTTTATCTGACTGGTGATGATGCGATCCGTAATCCCCCCTTCACGCTCCTGAAGCGTTTCACCCACGCAAACGATAGGGTGCAGGCCTCCCTGCAGCGCCTTGTGTACCTTCTTATTTATAAGCTCATCATTTTCGGAATAGAATTGTCTTCGTTCAGAATGACCGAGAATGACATATTCGCAACCTACAGATTTCAGCATCCTCGCCGAAACCTCACCGGTGTACGCCCCGTCGTCATTCTGAGACATATTTTGTGCCCCGAGCCGGATCGGCGTACTTTGTAAAAGTGATTGTGCAATTACAAGCGATAGATAAGGCGGACAGATCACAATATCCACCTCCCCTTGAAATTCCTTCAGTTTCCCGGTGAGCGAGCGGATCAAATCAGCGGATTCGATCACGTCCTTATTCATTTTCCAATTACCTGCTATTAATTTCCGTCTCATCGATCAGTTCCTCGAACAGAGTGCTGTTCCAAATCGTGTTTATGAAATTGGGAATCATGAAGCTGTGTGTAAGGCACGGGTGACTTTAGTCGCGGCATCCTCAAGTGTCGTTGCAACGGCAAAATTCAATCCAGAGTGCGCAAGGATCTCGGCGGCTTCCTTCGCATTCGTTCCCTCGAGCCGTACAACAACAGGCAGATCGACCTGGACACTTTTTGCAGCCTCCACGACACCGTTAGCGACCCGATCGCAACGGACGATGCCTCCGAAGATATTGACCAGAATTGCCTTGACGTTGCGGTCCGACAGTATGATTTTGAAGCCATTGGAAACCGTGGTTACGTTTGCCCCTCCGCCTACGTCCAGAAAATTTGCCGGCTCACCTCCGGCAAGCTTAATAATGTCCATGGTTGCCATCGCCAGTCCGGCTCCGTTCACCATGCATCCGACATTACCATCAAGCTTGATGTAGTTGAGGTTATATTTCGAGGCCTCGATTTCAAGCGGCTGTTCTTCGTCAAGGTCTCGCATTGCAGTGATATGCGGGTGACGATAGAGGGCGTTATCATCAAAATTCATTTTTGCATCGAGAGCCAATACTTCGCCGGAGGTCGTGAGAACAAGTGGATTGATTTCAGCCAGTGATCCATCCGATTCCTCATACGCCCTGTAAAGCGCCATCAGGAAATGAACGCCGTTCTTGAATGCGTCACCGGTTAAACCAAGGCCGAACACCAGCTTCCGCGCCTGAAATTCCCTGAATCCAAGTGTTGCGTTTACATACTCCTTCAGGATCTTCTCAGGCGTTTCTGCCGCAACCTTCTCAATCTCAACCCCCCCCTCAGTCGACGCCATCACGACATTTTGCGATGTAGCCCTGTCGAGGGTTATACCAACGTAGAGTTCTCTGGCGATGGAGATCCCTTGCTCGATGAGAAGGCGTTTCACAATCTTTCCTTCCGGTCCCGTTTGGTGAGTCACAAGGCGCATGCCCAGGATTTGTGAGGCAAGCTGGCGGACTTCATCAAGATTTCTTGCGACCTTCACACCTCCCCCCTTCCCACGCCCACCTGCATGAATCTGGGCTTTAACGACCCACACATTACCCCCGATCTGTTTAGCAACGTTCACGGCTTCCTCGACCGAGAACGCAACTCCACCGATGGGGATTGGGACCCCAAACTTTCTCAAGATCTCTTTCGCCTGATATTCATGTATTTTCATCTGATCCTCGTTTGTACAAATGTGCTGAATGAACAGGTTATGTGCCGCATGTTTAAAACCGGTTTGTCATTGGTACCATCGGAACATGCGCGTCCGCGGAGTCCAAAAATCCCAATCCCAGATCCCGAATCTCACCTGAGTTTTGTCGCAACAGACTTGGCCTGAAGGAAAAGGAGGAGGTAATCATGTCCGCCCGCCTTCGAATCAGTCCCGCTCATATTGAAACCTCCGAATGGGTGCGCGCCGACCATCGCTCCAGTGCATTTTCGGTTGATATAAAGATTGCCACAGAAGAATTCGTTTCGGGCTTTATCTGTTTTTTTCTTATTGTTCGAATAGACCGCGCCCGTCAAGCCAAATTGAGTGTTGTTGGCAATCTCCAGGCCATGCTCGAAATTGTCAGCTTTGATGACCGCAAGAACAGGACCAAAGATCTCTTCCTGAGCGATAGTCCCTTGTGGATCGACATCCGCAATCACCGTGGGCTGGAGGAAAAATCCTCTCTCCGCGGGCAATGCAGCTTTTCCGCCGGTAAGCAACCGCCCGCCTTCTCTCAACGCGGTGGCAATGTACTCCTGCATCTTCTCCATCGACCTCTTATTAATAACCGGCCCCATATAGTTGTTCATTGAATACGCAGGCCCGACGGTAATCGTCTCTACTCTCTTCTTCAGCAGATCGAGAAATTTGTCATACACTTTTGCATCGACAATAGCGCGGGAGCACGCAGAACATTTTAGCCCCTGGAATCCAAACGCCGAGACTGCCACCCCGGCAACGACCTCATCGAGACTTGTCTCATGATCGACGATGATCGCATCCTTGCCACCCATCTCCGCAATAACGCGTTTCAGCCAAATTTGTCCAACCTGTACCTTGGCAGCTTCTTCGTTGATACGGATCCCCACCTCTTTCGACCCTGTGAAGGCAATGAAGCGGGTCCTGGGATGGCGCACCAGGGTATCACCAACTTCTCCGCCAGGACCGGCAACGAGGTTGACGACGCCGAGGGGCAGGCCCGCTTTCTCCATCACTTCCATGAATTTGTACGCGATAAAAGGTGAATCGCTCGATGGCTTCAGAATTACGGTATTGCCAGTGACAACAGCGGCTACTGTCATACCGGTCAATATCGCCAGGGGGAAATTCCAGGGAGGAATGACCACGCCCACGCCCAAAGGAATGTAAATCAAATCGTCCTTTTCACCCGGCATCTGCGTGGGCAATTTCACTTTGTCATATCGGAGCATTTCACGTCCGTAAAACTCACAAAAATCGATTGCTTCCGCGACGTCGGCATCGGCCTCTGGCCAAGTCTTTCCGACTTCGACCATTTCCACTGCGTTCAAATGGAATCGCCATTTTCGCATGATACCGGCAGCCTTGAAAAGTACCCGGGCGCGCTTCTCCGGAGATACATTTTTCCAGGACTCAAATGCCTTCCACGCCACTTCCATCGCGAGCTCTGCTTCTTTCGCTGTCGCCTGCTGAAAAAAACCGACAACTTCAGCAGGGTCTGATGGGTTTAGCGAGGAGAATTTACGCTCACTGAATATCCGTTTGCCGCCGATGATGTTCGGATATTCTTTCCCAAGCTGGGATTGCAGGTTTTTGATTTCTGCTTCCTGTTTGTTCCTATTGGATGCTTTTGACCAATCCGTGTACGATTCATTCTTAAATTTTGAAATCTTCATCTTTGAAAATTCTCCGTGTTATCCTAAATTCATGATTAGGGTTTACATCAAAAAGTACCGAAATCTCTCCCGCTCCTTCCCTCATCCCCCACGCGGACACAACCATCCTCACAAATAATTCATAAAGTTTCTGAGGAAGAGGATGGTTAAAGAAGTCTCGACTGAACGCTCGGCCGGGTACTCAGAAGGTCACTTATCAAACCCTTGATAGGTTATGGATGCGACCCCATTTTCGTCCAACGAGAGGTAGGCGATCCAAGAATCCGCGACGGTGGACGTCGCCTGAATCATCAGGGAATCTGCAGTGAGCTTGGTGATCTTGTACCGCGCGTTTTCAGACTTCATGAGAACCGTTGGGAGAGTAAAACCCAGGTAGCCATTTCCCCCGCTTTGCTTTCCGGAATGGAGGTAGTACTGAAGAGCGTGGAGTGAAAGAATGTTTAATTCCTGGGTAATGACATCCTTGTTCCCAGGCAGCAATTCCCGACGCGTATCTCTGACAGAATCTTCCGCAACCTGGTTGGAAAGCTGCCCCACCTTTTTTTCCAGTCGCTTAAGGTTTTGCGTCTGTGACTTCACAGTGGATTCCAGTTCCTGAAGACGGTTTTCAAGTTGAACACTATCCCGGACCCTTAGATTCTCTAAAACCCTTATACTGTCCATCGACTTCAGCATGCTTTGCATGTATAGGCTGTCCCGCATTAGGCCGGCGCTTTCTGACTCACGGGTAGCGTCAGTGGTGTGGCATGCGACATTCAAGAGGAGCAAGAAAAAGAGTGCGAGTAAGGGAATTTTCGGTTTCATTTATGTCACCGAGAGAGTTGAGGAAAACCATCCACAACGACCGACAATTTGCCAAAATTCTGGGACGTTTCCAAATTTGCCGCATGCACCCCATGAACATCCACTTGAGCGATTCCCCGCTATTTCCTCCATATTTTGATGCAGAGTCAGAAAAACGTCGCCCTCCGCGGCATAGTGGGCAATGTCTGTGAATCATTTGAGACCTACTCATGATAATGTTGAGATTTCGGATAGCTGTGATCCGGCGGCAGCTGGCCGGAATGAAATCTGCCCCATCATTAATCAAGCCACCTGACCCGAGGTTTTTTCACCTTATTCGTGGTTGCGAGTTGCGCAGCGGTTTCCGAAAAAGTTCTCCTTGTCGGGATTCACACGGTTTGGCGGGCAAAGAACTTCTGAGTGTTCGACCAACAGGAGAAAAAGAACTTATCCTCATTCCTTCCATTTGGAAACATTGAAAGGCCCGAACCCATTGTGCCGGGATCAAGGATGGATAATCGCCTCAATGACGGCGTCATGAAGCGAAGGACGTATCTTTGCGATCGAGTTGTTTGCACGCGTAGGGTAGACGCGATTTGTGAGAAAAACGACAAACAACTTCCTTGACGGATCAACCCAAATCGAGGTACCAGTAAATCCAGTATGCCCAAACGATGAGGCACTGAACAATGATCCTGCGGTACTGTACCCTCTCACTGTCTTGGTATCCCAACCCAGCGCTCTCGTGCTTTGGGCAGATTGCCTGGTCGTAAATTTTTGAATTGTCTCTTCCTTCAAGAAACGTTCACCTCCGTATAACCCTCCATTCATCAACATCTGGACGAAAACAGCTAAATCGGATGCTGTCGAGAACAAGCCGGCATGTCCGGACACGCCACCAAGAATATAAGCATTCTCATCGTGCACAACTCCACGCACGAGCTCCTTTCTGAAAACGCTGTCATATTCAGTCGGTGCAATATCCTTGACCAGCGATAACGGTGGTCTGTACATTGTGGAACTCATGTGTAAAGGACGAAAGAAGACAGAATCGACATAACGATCGAGCGTCGACCGGGTAATTTTCTCCACGACTTTTCCAAGAAGGATGAAATCGAAATCGCTGTAGACCGTGGAATCTCCTGTAGGATAAATTAGTTCTGTCTGATAGACTGAATCGAGGGCTTGCTGCGGCGAAGAGCATAAAAGGAAGAGGGGTTTGAAAGGCGGTAAGCCCGCATTATGAAGGAGCAGATTTCTGAGTGTGATCTTTTCCTTGCCGTGATTATTGCATTCCGGGAGAAAGTCGACCAGGCGGTCGTCGAGATGGAGCAATCCTTCATCATAGAGTTTCATAATGGCGGAGGTTGTCGCGACCACCTTGGTAACTGACGCCAGATCATACATCGTCATCAAATCCACGTCCGGACTGTCCGGCGAATACTCGAGTCTGCCGTAGGCTTTGTTGCATACAATGCCCCCGTCCTTTCCGACGACGAGCTGTGCACCGGGAAAAGCAGAATCCCGGATCGCAGTCTGGATGATTGAGTCAACACGATCGAGAGCCGCAGAGGACATACCTACATTTTCAGGGATCTCCCTTCTGAGCGTGGATTGGGGAATTTCAACGCCGGCACCATACTGGAAAAGGCCGGGGATACTTACCGGGAGCCTACCCCCGATTGAAATCTCTCCAAACAACGCTTCCGCTGTCGCCTCGGCGGTGGCCTCAGCATCCGAATAAGAGCATATATAAGCATCGAATTTTGGAAATGCGGATATGATGTAGGGACTCCCCATGGCAACGAGGACTGTCTTTTTGCCATGCATGCAAAGAGAATCCACCGCGTGGAGGAGAATAGGGGGAAGACCGAACTGCCCCGAACCCGAACGCGCCTTGGAAAAGATAGAGCATAAGATCTGATCGGTTTTCTCACCACTATTCCATAGTTTTTTCAGGTCCAGTTCATCGCTGGATGGATCAAGGCGAATTGTCGTCATATTCTGGTACCGCCGGTGCAACTGCACGGTGTAATATTCTCCTGCCGGTTCATTCGGCCATGGAACGCCGGGCCGGTTGATTTCGGTCCGGGCATTTTCCACATCCGATACGATAACATTCAACAGTTTTTCCCTTCCAAAATGCCGCAGGGGCAGAAGAGAGTCGTTTTTTGGAATGGTGATTGACCTTCTCGCAACCTGTTTAGCCAGTGCTAGATGCTC
>JAWOMQ010000047.1:0-5348 GCA_033852415.1 Bacteroidota bacterium | reverse complement strand
CCACCCTCGCATTCTGCACACGGTGTTGTCGTCATGAACGACTCTACCCATTGCCGGATCCCCTCCGAAGACGTTTCATCATAGTATCGTTTTAACGTTTCGATCAATCCCCCAAACCTCTGGTGATATGTCACAACTCTCCCGGAGGAATAGCGGTAAGGAATCTCGAATTTCTCCTGCCCACCGCCGTGAAGAATTATCTCGAGAACTTTCTCCGGCAACGTTCCGACCGGCGCATCCAGATCCACATCAAAGCGGCTGGCAACCGCCCTGATCTGATTCCAGAGCCACGTTTCTCGCGAGGAACCGAGAGGTGCCAGACCTTCATGATTGATGCTCAACGACCGATCCGGAATAATCAGGGCTTCCGAAAATTCTTTAGTTTCTCCCAAACCCTTGCATGTCGGACACGAACCATACGGCGAGTTAAACGAAAAGGAATTCGGCGCCAGATCATCATAGCTGATGCCGCAGTTTGGACAAGCGAGATGCTGGCTGAACAGTTGATCGGCGGATCGTTTCTTTTCAGATAACTTTGGCGATTCTGAATACGTATTGACAATGACGAGGCCGGCTCCGAGGCGAAGAGCCGTCTCAATCGATTCAGCGACACGGGCCCGCATGTCGCCACGCACAGCAATCCGGTCCACCACAATTTCGATGTCGTGTGTTTTGTAGCGGCCCACCTGCATTCCTTTGTCGATTTCACGGACCTCCCCATCCACCCGGACGCGGAGGAAACCATCCCGGACGATCTCTTCAAACAGCTCCCGATAGTGACCTTTCCGCCCACGGACAACCGGGGCGAGGATCTGGATCCTGGTTCCTGTCGGGTACGCCATCACAGCGTCGATAATCTGATCGACAGATTGCCGTTGCACAGGCCGGCCACAATTGTAACAATGTTGAAAGCCTACGCGTGCGAAAAGGAGACGAAGGTAATCATAGATTTCAGTGACCGTTCCAACGGTTGACCTTGGGTTGTGCGACACCGATTTCTGGTTGATCGAGATCGCAGGACTTAACCCCTCAATGTAATCGACATCCGGCCGCTCCATCAGGCCGACAAACTGACGAGCGTATGCCGAGAGACTCTCGACATACCTGCGCTGACCCTCTGCATAAATCGTGTCGAAGGCGAGACTCGACTTTCCCGATCCGGACAGACCGGTAATGACGATGAGCTTCTCACGGGGCATTTCGACATCCACATTCTTGAGATTGTGGACGCGTGCACCTTTGATAATCAGTTGATCCTGTTGCACATTGAAAAAAGGAATGAAAGGAACAGGCGACAAAATTGTCGCCTTTAAAAAGTATGAAATACCCTCAAGAAATGCAAGAATAGAACCCTTAATTCCCGGTTGTAAACGACATCGAGTACGGTACGAGGAGGGTGTCCCCCAATTGCGAGCTCATTCCTGTCGTCATGCTGATTGTGTAGATAGTCAGAGGCAACAACTGCGAAGAGGGTGTGAATGAGAAACTTTCACTCGGCATATTGAGGGAGAATAAACCATCCACGCGAGGATTGATGTTGAATGCATTCCGGACACTCCCGGAATCAATTTGCGTGTTGAACTCAAACGAAACAGTCTGATTTCTCGACACATCAGTAGCTCCATCGATCGGCGTCGAGCTCACGACTTGAAATGGGATCGTTGTAAAACTGAAGGTGAACGGCTGCCCAAGAGTACCGCCTCCAATATAATTCACCGACTCCGAGAGTCTTACCCTGTAGGTGGTATTCGTCCTGTATGAGGCAAGAAGGTAGTATGAAAAATATGTGGCTCCTTCAAATGCGGAGATGTTGCCCGGCACAGGGGGATCAACAGTCAGAACTGTATCGATCCCTGCAACGTCGATCGGGCCATTGAACGAAATTGAGATCGGGTAGGTCACGGAAACATTGACTGAACCATTTGGTGGTGATGACGAATTCACTCTGAATTGCGTCGTCGTGAATGAGGATTGATACTGACCGGAGAGATGGATTCCCGCTGATGATAATAACCCTGTCCCTATGGCAATTGTGTATTCGGTATTCGATGCCCATGCAACCGGCTTGAAACTGAAACCCGACCCACCATAAGTCAACTGAAGAATCCCCGCCGCGGGAGGTGAGATGGAAAGAGCCGATCGTACAGAGCTGGTGTCAATAGTTGAATTGAATGAGACCACGAACGGGCTTGTTAACCCCACGTTGAGTGCCCCGTCGGCGGGAGAGATCCCCGCAACCTGAAATCCGCCGGTCGAAAAAGAAGAAGAAAAGGGGGCAACGAGATTGGAACCCGTTACAGACTGGAGAGCAGTCGACACTGACACCGTGTAGGCCGTGTTCGGCGATAATGCGTTATATGGCCTGAAAGAAAAACTGTTCGCGTTCTCGGTTAACAGCAGTTCACCTGCCACCGGCGGACTGATAGAGAATGCTCCACGCACTGTGGCGGTATCGATAAACTCATTGAACTGAATCGAGGGAATTATTGAGAGAGCAATGTTGATAGAACCGTTCGCAGGAGAAGAAGAGGTTGCGGCAAACGTCGTCGTGGTGAATGAAAAACTATACGCAATCGTGAGCGAATCCCCGCGCCTCGAATGTACACCAGTGGTCACTACACCAATGTACGTCGTGTTCGATGCCAATCCACTCACTGGGGTACATGTGAACGTGTTGGAGCTGTCGGAAAGATTGAACAGCAGAGGGACGGAAGGTGTAAGGAACACCGACGACCGAATAGTCGAAGAATCGAGTATGTCAGAGAAATTCAACAGAATTGTCGGCTTGAGAGAAATATTGAAGGAGCCGTCGGAGGGATTTGTCGAGTTCACCTGAAACGGTAACGTTGTGAACGTTAAGCTATATGGCTGTGAAAGATGGATGCCTGCCGACGAAGCGAGGGTGTCCGAAACCGTCACGGTATAGGTGGTGTTCGCCAGTAAGCGTTGGGTTGGAACGAATGTGAACCCCACCAGGCCGGAGGCAAACCGAAAAACGCCCGACGCTGGAGGTGATATGCTCCAGGCTCCCCGAACCGTTGAAGTGTCAATCGGGGCGGTGAAGTTCAAAATGAGGTTTGAAAAAATTGACACTCCGGACGCTCCATTCGATGGGGTGCTTGAGACGGGTCGAAATGTTGCAGTACTAAACGAGGAACTAAAGCTCGCATGAGCGTGATGGTTGTATTTGTCGTGCGCCGAACTGTCGATGATAACCGTGTAGAGCGAATCAACGAACGCCCCTGTATATGCGAATCGTATCTGGGTCGAATCCGGTGTCGGGAACGCCGGGATAAAAAACCAGTGACCACCTAATTCCGGGTGGATGGTAATAACCGAGAATATGCTTGAATCAACCTGACTATTGAACGTGACTGTGAGATTGGAACTTAGCGGAACCTCGGTCGCACCGTTGGCAGGCGTTATTGTCGTAACGCGGAAGTACGGCTCGGGTGTGAACGAGATGATCCAATTGACCTGCAGATGATTTCCGTTCACATCAAACGCGGAAGTATCGATGTTCAGTGTATATCGTGTCCCAAGCTTCCAGATAAAATGGTACAACGGGCCGCGCACATCCAAGGGTGAGAGTGTAAAGACGTCGGAGTTCTGCGCCGCAACAGAATTTGTGTCGATTATGACGTCCCCCTGGGAAGATGTGAGGCTGATCGCGCGTTTGATAGATGTGCGATCCATAATCTTGTTGAACCGGATCATGATTTTCCCGTTGTAATCGGTGTATGGACCGACACTATTGTTGAGCGGATACGTCGTCAATACCGACGGATGGATCGAAGGATCTGTGAGAGCGTTAACCCCTTCTCCCGACGGTCCGACTGGACCTTCCGGGCCGCGACAGCTTGTTGCGAAAAGGCATAGGAATCCGATGGCGGTGGTGACAATCGTCAACTTCATAGGAACCTCCAATTGCGTATAAGGTGTGCGGGTAGAGTTAAACTATGTTTTTTTTCAGCGACTTACAACTCATGGGTGCAAAGAATCTTACCGAGATGAAGAACTTATTCGAATTGATTGGATAATTCTACAATCCCTTAGCCAATTCTCTGGCGCTTGTGGAGATATTCAAAAAGTGCAACATCGAACGGGGTGGCGGTATCGAGTAAGACATAATCAATATTGTTTTCCCTGCAGTCGCGCTTATATGATTCGAGAAACTTTTGCATTTCTGTCTGGTACGCTTTCTGGATGTGCCATGGCTGGGTCATAATCTCTTCCCGTGTTTCGAGATCTTTGAATACGGCGTCTTTCCCGAAAGCAAAGCTGCGCTCGAGGGGGTCAAGAATCTGCATCACGATGACTTCATTTTTCTTGTGGCGGAAATGACGCAGCCCGGTCATGATCTCGTTTGGCTTGTCGAACAAATCACTCAGAATGATCACCAAGCCCCGGCGCTTGATCCGCTCGGCGATGGTGTGGAGGGCAAGGGCGGTGGTAGTTTTATAGCCCGGTTCTAACGTATCCAGCTGCCTGAGAATTTCCTTGAGGTAAGATTTCGTGGCATGCGGCGGCATGAAACTTCGCACCTTCTCGTCATAGATTGTCAGCCCGACAGCATCGCGCTGCTGGATCATAAGTTGCGAAAGAGCAGCCGTAACATAGGAGGCATACTCGAGTTTCGACGGTCTGCCGCCTGAAGAGTAAGCCATTGACAAACTCGCATCAAGTATGATGTATGTCTTAAGGTTGGTTTCTTCTTCGAATTGTTTGATATAATATCGATCGGTCTTCCCGTAGATTTTCCAATCAATATGTCTCACCTCGTCTCCCGGCATATACTGCCGGTGCTCTGCAAATTCAACACTAAACCCGTGGTATGGGCTTTTATGCAGTCCGGTTATGAACCCCTCGACGACAAGCCGCGCCACAAGTTCCATGTTGGCCAGCTTTGCGACGACGTCGGGCTGGAGGAACTTCCTATAGTCCTGAAACGATTCCGCCATTATTTGGAGAGTGCAACGTGGCTGGAGGATGTGTCGGCTATCTGGTTACCGCTTCTCTCGGGAGTGAATTCCTCGGGGCTTTTGCCCAGGTTTGCCAGTTCAAAGCGAGCTGATTGAGCAAGCTCGTGTTGTGGGTAAAGCGCCAGGAACCTCTCATACGCCGCCTTTGCGCTGTCGAGCTGGTGAAGTTCGTTGTTCCAGAGAAAAGCGGCGAGAAATAACGCCGTCGACGCGCGAGGGCTCGCAGCATATTTCTCGTGGTACTTTTCATACGCCAGAATGGCCTTGAGTGTCTCATGGAGGTCGTTGTTATAAACAACTGCACTCCGATAGAGTGCGCTGTCCGCGACCGCTGTATTTTCGTACTTGTCCACTATTTCCGTGTAA
>JAWOMQ010000006.1:0-8256 GCA_033852415.1 Bacteroidota bacterium | reverse complement strand
TGATATTTTCGAAATGAATGTTACGCATCGTCGGGGTTGTTTCGCTCACCGGGAGGGCAGGGAGCCGGGTACCGGTGTAGAGCATATTAAGATGAATCGCTTCAAAGTTAATTGCTTCACCGGTTATGTCCTTGAACCACATATTTTCGATGACCCCGCCTCGCCCTCGTGCAGTCTTAATTCTGACAATCCGGTCAGTACCCTTGAACTGACAATCATAAGCATAGATATTCTTTATACCGCCCGAGGTTTCACTCCCAATCACAATCCCGCCATGGCCCCGCAATCCCTGACAGTGCCGGACGACAACGTTCTCGGTCGGCTTGTCCACCCGGAGTCCATCTGCATCACGCCCCGCCTTAATCGCGATACAATCATCTCCTGTGTCGAATGTGCAATCCTCAATCAGGACATTTGAGCACGAGGATGGGTCAACACCGTCGCCATTGGGTGTATGTCCGTACTCCCCTTCGGTGACGATGTGAACCTTGCGCACAACGACGTTCTCGCAATATGTCGGGGTAATGGTCCAGAATGCACCATAGAAGAACGTCACACCCTGTACCAGGACGTTCGAGCAATTCACCGGTTGGAAAAATGCGGGACGCAGCTCTTTCCCATCAGTTCCATCGAAGAGGCGCTGCTCAACAGGGACATTTCGCCGTGCCATATCATTCAGCATCGCCTCCATATCCTTTTTCGATTCCTTGAAGTCCCACCAGGGTTTCCCCTGGCCGTTAAGCGTGCCTTCTCCGGTAATGGCGATGTTGCGTTTGTTGTGAGCGTAGATGAAGGAAGAATATTTATAACATTCGATATCTTCATGGCGGGAGAGAACAACCGGGAGATAATCGTGGGGATCCTGGCTAAACAGGAGAATGGCGCCTTTGTCCAGGTTTAGTGCAGTATTGTTCTCAAGGTGAATTGCACCGGTCAGCCACGTTCCTGTTGGGATAACGACAATACCGCCGCCATCATCCGCCGCAGCATCGATGGCTCCCTGAATTGCCTTGGTGCATTTGACTTTCCCTCCTTCTTCAGCGCCAAAGTTACGGACATCGAATTGCTTCTGCGGAATATCCGGCAACTTTATTTCCGGCATCGGGAACGGGGCATGGATTGGAGCAATCGGTTCGAAGATCTGTTTCTGCGAAACGACGCGTGTCTGGGCGCAATTTGGGGAGATAAAGAAAATAAGGAGTGACGTCGCGAGCGATTTCGCGGCAACCTGGAGAAGTCGGTAATCACGTGCGGGCAGCACTTGGGGTTCCATGCGGGCGATTTTCCTTTACCGCTTACTTTAGCGCTAATATACGAAATGGACTTTTATTTGTCAATGGTTTTGGAGAGAAATTTTTGATTTCTTCGGTCAGAAAAAATTTTATCGGACAGAAAAGTCTAAAAAGGAATTACATATCTATCAGATAAATAAGTCTGAGATGATTTTAGGCGATTGGGTTGAGCGATCTTCAAAATCCGCCCAGCATGCGGGGCCGAGGACTTTAGTCTGTGTACCAGATTCGTAGTCCACAGGGCCAACCACGACGCACAGAGCCCCCTCCAGAGCGTCAACCTCAGTTTTTATTACACGAAGCGTCACGAAGGGCACACGAAGGTACTCGAAGCCCCTCCTCTTCGTGTCTCTTCGTGGAAATCTTTCCTTCGTGCTCTTCGTGTGATGCTTTCTACTGAGCCATAACGTACAAAGCCCCCTTTAGAGCGTCTACCTCAGTCCTTATTACACGAAGCGTCACGAAGGGCACACGAAGGTACTCGAAGCCCCTCCTCTTCGTGTCTCTTCGTGAAAATCTTGTCTTCGTGCTCTTCGTGTAATGCTTTTTACTCAGCCATAACAAACATAGCCCCGAGGAGCCTGAATGTCCTCAATCCGGTCACACAATAAATATTTTTTAACTTGACTTTCCATCGCTCATCGGTTAGTATACAGGTAATACCTGTTGGCTTGTTCGGAACTGAGCACCATCTGAAGCGCTGAAGGACAGGATTGAATCGGAAGTGAGAGATGGCTTCAGAACTTTCGCACCACATCATTGCGAAACTGTTCCGAAACAAATTGCCGAATCCTGACGGTTGCAAATCCAACCCAAGAGGGCGAGAAAAGTTGAACGATTGTTTCAAAGTTTCTCGCAGAGAGTAGTACGTGTTGTGTGGGAGGGTGATCGCCAACTGATAGAAGGAGTGACGTTTATGCTGAGACACGGATTTCGTCAGGGAACAGGATCCACATCACCGGTCACGGCTCCACACCGGAACATCCCTCATCTTCCGGGAATAACTACACGCGGAAAAAGCCCGGGGAGGTCGGGTTCAGCGCTCAAAGTTTCCTCAAAAACCACTCTCCTGCACGAAATATTCGAATGGCAAGCTGATAATAATCCGACTGCTGTCGCAGTTGTAGATGGTATCAATCGCACAACGTACGGAGACCTGGAAGCATATTCCAACCGGATCTCACGCTATCTACGCACCTGGGGTGTCGGATCCGGATCATCAGTCGCAATCCTGCTCCCGCGATCGCTTGACGCATATGCGGCAATCCTCGGTGCTCTGAAGGCGGGCTGCGCGTACATCCCGATCGATCCTGAATATCCCCCCGAACGGATATCCTTTATCCTCGACGATTGCGACGCTGAAGCCCTCATCACCAACGCCGAGCTCGAGGGCCTCTGCAATGAGTTCTTCGGCACAGTCATACGCATCGATGATGACCACAAACTAATCGATGCAGAACGTTCGACGCGCCTGATTCCCGATATTGTCAGCGTGACACCCCGCGATCTCGCATACGTCGTTTATACATCCGGCACCACGGGAAATCCAAAAGGTGTTCAGATCGAACATCGGAGCATAACCAACCTCGTCTTTGCAGAAGGTCAGATTTACGGGGTCAACGCCCGCGACAGGGTTTACCAGGGCGCATCGCTTGCATTCGACCTCTCAATAGAGGAAATATGGATAACTTTTTATGCGGGCGCTACACTGATTACAGCCCCGCGGGAATACGCGAAAGGCGGACCTGATCTGGCAGGATGGCTAAGGGCGCAGAAGATGACAGTCCTCTCATGCGTGCCTACTGTGCTTTCCATGCTGACAGAAGATGTCCCTTCACTGCGACTTATTATCCTTGGAGGGGAAACCTGCCCGGCACAACTTATTGAGCGTTGGGCGCGATCCGGCCGCCGCATCATCAATACATACGGACCCACTGAGACGACGGTCATTGCCACATACGCGGAGCTCAATCCGGGACGACCGATCACGATTGGAAAGCCTGTACCCGGCTACCGCATCACCATCCTCGACGAAAACCTCCTGCCGGTCTCACCCGGCGAAACCGGCGAGATTTGTATTGCCGGTATCGGCGTTGCCCGTGGCTACGTCGGACTTGCGGAAGAGACCAGAGAGCATTTCGTGCGCGATCCATTTGCTCACCGGAGAGCAACGGATGCACGCATGTACCGGACAGGTGATCGCGGGAGAATGAACACCGACGGCGAGATCGAGTTCCTCGGGCGCACGGACGGCATGGTGAAGCTCCGCGGCTTTCGTGTCGAGATGGCGGAAATAGAATCCATTCTTATGCAGGAAGGAACCATCCTAGCAGCTGCCTGCGTCCCCCGCGAGGATACACCGGGCATCCGGCAGCTTGTCGCATACGTCGTACCCCGAAACGGAGACGGTGTGTGCGTCGAGCATCTTCAATCGCGCCTCAGGATGAAGCTTCCTTCGTATATGGTTCCGGGAATCATAGAGACCATCACCCACCTGCCCCGGTTGCCCAGTGGAAAACTTGATCGCGAGTCCCTCCCTCAGCCGAGGGCGCGGGAAACAACGAAACACAAGGACGCCGGAAAAATACGGACGGAGACCCAACAGCACATTGCTACTGTCTGGGAATCACTCTTCCAACCGCAAAAAGTGTCTGACGACGACGATTTCTTTCTGGATCTTGGCGGTCACTCCCTCCTGGCAGCCCGTATGGTATCAGAATTGCGGAAGGATTCGCGATATGCATCGGTTTCGATGAAGGATATCTACGAACATCCTACGATCAGTTCGCTTGCTACCTTGCTCGACGATACCAAACAACGGAGGCAGACGCCAACCCGGAAGGTGAATGATCCGGATCTTTCGAAGAGGCACTTCCTGACCGGTCTTGTGCAGACCGGCGGGCTTTATTTCGTGTACGGCTTCCACGGCTTCGAGTGGGTGACACCATTTCTTGTGTTCTTCCTATTGATGAGCAAGCATACCTCGCTCATCTTATCTGCAGCGTGGGCATTCGGATGTGCACTGGCCATTTTCCCCATCCTGCTTCTCGTAGCGATCGGCATGAAATGGGCAATCCTTGGCCGCATACATGCGGGGAAATTTGCGCTTTGGGGAAATTATTATCGCCGCTTCTGGTTCGTGCGCAATCTTCTTGCTGCGTTGCCATTAGATCGGCTATGCGGGACTCCCCTTCTTCCCGTCGTCCTACGGCTGCTTGGTGCAAAAATTGGCCGGAACGTCCATCTTGAAACTGATGAATTCATTGCTTTTGACCTTATCTCGATCGGCGACGGGACGAGTATTGGAGACACAGCATCAGTCCTGGGTTGCACGGTCGAGGAGGGACAACTGATTCTCGGTTCCATTCGCATCGGTGAGAATTGTTTTGTGGGAACCAGGGCCGTCGTCAGGGAAAACACGGTAATCGAAGACAATGGTCGCCTGGAGGACCTCTCTCTCCTTCCGTCGGGGGTAACAATTCCGGAGGGAGAAACCTGGGCGGGTTCTCCGGCGACACGTTCACCTTTACCGGCCCTGTTGGATACCGCACCACCCTACGAAAGCCGCCATTTGTTTGCGGTCACGGCCTTCTATCTGATATCTGTGCTTCTGCTTCCGCTATTCCCTCTCTTCGCGTTTATCCCCGGAGTAGCAATACTGGACCGCATCGATCTGTACATCCATCCGATTCTCTATGTGCTATCGGCTCCGATCATCGGGGGTACATTTGTGATTATCCTGACAGTTTCTGTTGTCGTGTTGAAATGGCTCCTTGTGGGACGCGTGCGCGAGGGTGTTTATCCTCTCCACGGCAAAGTCTATCTCCGCCTCTGGGTTGTAGACCAACTGAGGGCAATCAGTCTGGACGTTGTCGGGTCCCTCCACGCGACCCTTTACCTCACTCCCTGGTACCGTGCACTTGGCTGCCGGCTCGGAAAATTTGTAGAGCTTTCAACTGCCACCTCATCGACCCCTGACTTACTCCGTATCGACGACGGCGGAACTGTTGCAGACGAAGCATCCCTGGGCGCAGCTCATGTGGAGCACGGATGGATGACCCTGGCTCCCGTCTCGATCGGGCAGCGCGGATTCGTGGGGAACGGGGCGGTGATTCCGCCCGGGACGTCCCTCGGCGACCGCTCTCTTGTCGGCGTTCTCTCCATCTCGCCATCGGGGCTGGATGGCTCGACTCAGTCTGACGCTTCCTGGTTCGGCTCGCCTCCGATTCTGCTCCCGCGGCGGCAACCAAGCAAACAGTTTCCTGAAAAAACAACATACCTTCCCACGCGCAGTCTCAGGATCCAGCGCGGTCTCTTTGAAATTCTCCGGGTCACCCTGCCACCCGCCGGCTTTATCCTTGTTGTCACAACACTTGCGACGATAGCCTTGCGAATGTGGAATGCCCTTGGGCCCCTTGGGTCACTCCTTCTTTTGCCGGTCGTGTATGCGGGCTGCTGCATCGCCGTCGCTCTCACTGTGGTACTTGCCAAATGGATTATCATGGGGCGATTCCAGCCGTTTGAGCATCCGCAGTGGAGCTGGTATGTTTGGCGCCTGGAATTCGTAAATGCGCTGTATGAATTTCTGGTCACACCGCTAACACTTGATCCTCTCCAGGGAACGCCGTTCCTTCCCTGGTATTTTCGAATGCTTGGCGCGCACATCGGGCGGCGCACCTATTTTCATACCACCGGTCTCATTGAATTCGACCTTGTCAAAGTCGGCGACGATACTGCGGTGAACGAGGACAGCGTTCTTCAGGCCCACCTTTTTGAGGACCGGATTCTGAAGGCGTCGCATCTGTGCGTCGGGAACCAGTGTGGAATTGGCGCCGGTTCCGTGGTACTCTACGACACAAGGATGGAAGACAGCACACAGCTCGATGCCCTTTCGCTTCTGATGAAGGGAGAAACGCTGCCCGCCGGAACATCGTGGTGCGGAATCCCTGCCAGAAAGTCGGGTGATTAACATGAACCTCAACATCCCAGCATCGAACATCGTCACCCACGCCTCGCCGGACGAGACGGTGGACGATCTCGGCAGTGTGCACATGTGGCTGTTCAACCTCGATAAAACTTCTGGATTGCGTACAGCAGAGGGAGGCATATTCTCGGCGGAGGAGCTGCTCCGGACACGGCGGCTCAAAAATCAAGTGGACCGACAAAGGTTCCTTAACCGCTGCTTTTATGTCCGCCAGGTTCTCGGAACACTTACTGCTGCGGGACCTAAACATCTGCGATTCACGCGGGGTCCTCACGGTAAACCGCGGCTGGTCGTGGAGCGTTCATCCGGGAATCCCAGGTTGAGGGGATTACGCTTCAGCATTTCCCACTCGGAAAACATTTTGCTTATGGCTGTGGCGTTTTACCGCCAGATAGGGATCGATATCGAGGTCGTACATCCCGAACTCGACATCCGCGCCCTTCTCTTTCTCCTCTCCCCGCGCTACGGAATGAACCGGTTCGGACCATCACCTTCACCGTTCGGGATCGCCTCATTCTATCATCTGTGGACACAATACGAAGCTCTTGCCAAGGCTTCCGGCAGAGGGATAACCCAACCATTCCAGAAGGGAACAACAGACAGTTCCCGCTGGAATCTCTATTCATTCCGTTTTCGGTACGATCACAAGGACGTTGCCGGGGGGCTGGCTATCGACAATTTGGTCGAGTCCAGCAACAACATTCAGCGGGAAGAAAGGAATTCCGCCGCATGACCCGGTCTGTCTTCATCGTCGCAACTCTTATGGCTGAATTACTTTCGCCTCCTGCCTTTTCACAGCAGAAGGACGAAGAGTCGGCAGTGACGGTGCAGGTAGGTTATTGGAGCCGTTATGTCCGGAGGGGATTCGATCTGAACCGCGGGCTTCCGGTTCTGGAGCCATCCGTCACGCTCGCTTTGCCATTGAGCCTATCGGCAGAAGCAACGGGCTTTATGGGAGTCAGCGAGAAGAATCTCGGGGAAGTCGACCTGTCATTATCGTCCACCCAGTCTTTGTGGAGCGACTGGCTTGAATGGAGTGTTGCGTTTTGTTCATACCAGTACCTCGGATCTCCGGAAATCGACTATGTGGCAGATGGAAGTTCGTACGCAAACAGCCAGGAATTGATCCTGGGTGTCTGGACGCAGAACACGCCGGTCGATCTTTCACTGGAAGTGGGTCGCGGCCTTGGCGGCGAGCACGGTGATGATATCAAGGGAAACTACGCGTCAGCTGCCCTTGAGAAAGAGGTCGATCTCGGGCTTCTGAGCTGGGAGCCGGGAGTCTCGGCGACGTACCTCGATGAATATGGAATTCCAAACAGGATAACGGAATTGGCGGTGAGGAATGATTTTGTACTCGACCTCGACGCCATCACCGTTACCCCCAATGTCTCCTATCTCTATTTGCCAATCCCCCGCCTTCTCAACAATGACGATAATCATGACATCTGGGTATTTGGGGTGAAAGTTTCAACCGGTTGGTGAGCTTCCTCTCCACGTAATGCTTTTTCGTAGAACGTCAACCTGAGTTCTTATTACACGAAGTGTCACGAAGGGCACACGAAGGTACACGAAGAATCTCACCGTATCGCTTCGTGAAATCCTTTTCTTCGTGTTCTTCGTGTAATGCTTTTCGTAGAGCGTCAACCAGCGTCTTATTACACGAAGTGTCACGAAGGGCACACGAAGGTACACGAAGAATCTCACCGTATCGCTTCGTGAAATCCTTTTCTTCGTGTTCTTCGTGTAATGCTCTTTGCCGAGCCTCCGTTTCCTGCTGTAGTATGCTCATAGCACATATCGCTTAATACCATCTTTCAAGAAGATTACATTGAAATTGATCAACAATCCTATTTTCTTCTGCGCAAATTTCAAGTATGTCAATATCTGGGCCTCATGGACAGGGTTAAAGCAATCGACTGACTTCAATTCGAGTACTATCTTATCCTCAACCAGCATATCGATTCGATAACCGCAGTC
>JAWOMQ010000203.1:0-3494 GCA_033852415.1 Bacteroidota bacterium | reverse complement strand
AATGTTACACACATAAGCTGGGATGAAAAATCAAGGTAGTTCTTTCCGGCTGCATCGGTAAAGAAGCAACCGTTCGCATCGACCACATGAATTGGTTTCCAGTTTTTTTGAAATCTCCAGGTTCCATAGGTCAACTTCGACGTAAGATCGGAGATGGAAAGTGATTGAAGATCTGCTTTATTCATATACCTTCTCTTTCTGCGGAAATGGTGGGGTGAACAATGACGACAGAGTTACCGGCCGATCCAGCCGTATATCAGATCACCGGCGAGGTCTTTATGGCAGAAGTTCTGTCATCTCTTTATATGTTTCCGGACGGCGGTCGCGGTAAAACTGCCAGATATTTCTGACTTCCAATATTTCATCAAGATTGAGATCGGCGACGACGATTTCGTCCTTGTCCCTGCTCGCCTGGGCGATAATCTTTCCGCGCGGATTGCAGAAATAGCTCTTTCCGTAGAACTCGCCGATATTCCAGGGCGCTTCCCTTCCCACGCGATTGATCGCGCCGACAAAATAACCATTGGCCACCGCGTGTGCCGGTTGCTCCAGTTCCCAAAGATACTCCGAGAGGCCGGCGACAGTGGCTGACGGATTAAAGACAATTTCGGCGCCCCGCAATCCAAGTATCCTTGCACCTTCAGGAAAATGTCGATCGTAACAGATGTACACGCCGATCGTTGCGTAAGCGGTCTTGAACGTTGGGTAGCCCAGGTTGCCCGGTTTGAAATAAAATTTCTCCCAGAAACCCGGCTCAACATGCGGAATGTGAGTCTTGCGGTATTTCCCCAGATATTTTCCGTCCGCGTCAATGACCGCAGCCGTATTGTAGTAAACGCCTGCGAACTCGGTTTCATAAATCGGAACAATGAGTACCATGGAATATTTTTTCGCGAGCTCCCGCATCAACGTAATGGTCGGACCGTCCGGGATCTTCTCAGTCAGCGAGTACCATTTCGACTTCTGCTCAGCGCAGAAATAGGGTCCGTAGAACAATTCCTGCATGCAGAGTATCTGCACTCCCTTTTGAGCTGCATTCCCGATCATCCGCAGATGCTTGTCAATCATCGCATCGCGTATAGCTTCAAGCGGTTGATCCGCCGGGAGGGCAAGCGTTACCTGTATCAAACCACACCTGACATTTCGTGCCATTGAGTGAATCCTTGTCGTTTGTCTTTGGGAGAAGACTCCCCGGAAGTGTTCTTGATCAATCTAAATAAAATCTCCGACTTTTTCCAAAGATCGGCCCTCAGATCATGCGGTATCGATTCATTGCATTTTGGGGGTGTTTGGCGTATATTCACAAAGCATAACAGAAGGAAAATCAGGTGGACAAGTTCATCATTCATGGCGGTGCGAAACTCCAGGGGAGTGTCACCATCAGCGGGGCGAAGAATGCCGCGCTCGCTCTCATGCCGGCAACGATCCTTGCAAGCGGTAAATATGTCTTTCGCAATATGCCCGCGCTCCGGGATGTTTCCACGATGGGGAAACTCCTTGAGATTATGGGAGTTGATGTGGAACACGCCGATCATATTCTTCACCTCAATACATTCCGCGTGAATAAATTTGAGGCGCCCTATGAACAGGTGAAGAAAATGCGTGCTTCGATTTATGTCCTCGGACCTCTCGTTGCACGGTATGGGTACGCGAAAGTTTCTCTGCCAGGTGGATGTGCCTGGGGGCCGCGTCCGGTGAATCTCCACATTGAAGGAATTCGCAAGCTGGGCGCGAATGTTGAAATCGAGAATGGCTATATTATAGCACGGGCAAAGAGACTGCGCGCGGCGAAAATATCGTTCGACGTTTCAAGTGTCGGAGCTACCGGGAATGTGATGATGGCTGCTGTGCTGGCGAAAGGAACCACGACGATTGAAAATGCAGCGATGGAACCCGAAATTGTGGCTCTCGCGCATTTTCTCATGAAAATGGGAGCGCGCATCGACGGTATGGGAACAAAACGGCTTGAAATTGAAGGCGTGGATGCCCTACACCCGATTGATGAAACGATGATTCCCGATAGAATTGAAGCCGGCACATTTCTCATTGCGACCGCCCTTGCCGGCGGCACGGTTAAGCTCGAGAATTGTAAACCTATTCATCTCACCGCGATCCTATCCAAACTTGAGGAGGAAGGTTCCCATATTGAGGTCGGCGATACGTGGGTTCGGATACGAGCCTCACGCGTTGTTCGCCCTGTCGATGCGACGACCGCAACGTATCCCGGTTTCCCGACCGATCTGCAGGCGCAGTGGATCACGCTCATGACCATTGCTCATGGCTCATCGGTTATCACCGACACGATTTATTACGATCGGTTCAAACACGTGCCGGAGTTGATTCGTCTCGGTGCCGACATCGAGTTGCAGAAGAATGCTGCAATCGTAAAAGGTGTCAGGAAGTTGACCGGTGCCAAGGTAATGTCGACTGACCTTCGCGCCTCCGCAAGTCTTGTTTTGGCGGGACTCGTTGCGGAAGGAAAAACAGAGGTCCTCCGGGTGTATCATCTTGACAGAGGTTATGAACGGATCGAGAGAAAGCTGCAGGCACTCGGGGCAAACATCCGCCGTACATCCGGCAAGGAGTATTAGGATTGCCTATCCGCTTGGCTCCTCAGAATGAACTCAGCGTCTGTATTTGAAACCTGGCTTGTGTCCCTCCGGCACCGCTGGATCGTCGCAATTCTCCTTGGCGCCACGGTGCTTGTCTTCTGGCAGACAGCAAAGTTCGATTTTGTCACGTACGACGATTATGATCTGGTTTACCAAAACGAACCTTTTCTGTCAGACTGGTCTCACGTTATTACAGCCTTTCAGACTCATGTCTTTACCGGACATCGCGCTGAAAGCGCCTATTATCGGCCCACTCTTCTGGCAAGCTTTATTGTGGACTACCACCTCTGGAGACTTGCGCCATGGGGATACCACATGGTTAACCTGCTGTTGCACTTCGTCGCGTCCTTGTCCGTTTTCTTGATCGTGTTGTTGATCGATGATGATAGAATTCTTGCGCTCATGTGCAGTTTGCTCTTCTCGCTTCATCCCGTCCAAACAGAATCTGTTGGATGGGTTGCGGGCAGAAATGACCTCCTCCTTGGGGCGGCGATTCTCATGTCGTTTGGGGCGTTTGTCCTGTACAGGAAATATCCCGGCCGGTTATGGTTGTTGCTTCTCTCAGTGGTGTTGTTTTTGTTCGCCCTCTTTACAAAAGAGTCGGCCGTCTTTTATTTCTTTCTCTACCCGCTCTTTGATCTTTGTATCAGGAAAGCCGGATGGAATATCACTCCCAAACGGTGGTCACAGTATAGTCTCTTCGGCCTTGCCATTGTTGCGTATCTTTCAGTAAGAACCGTTGTGATCGGAGCACTCATCGGAGCCGACAAGCTGTACGGGTCGATACCGCTCTACGAACGGCTTCTTCACGTGCCGGGGCTTTTTATGGAACAACTCTCGCTTCTCCTTTTCCCTTTTCACCTGAGCGTTGTTCATCCGCTC
>JAWOMQ010000087.1:0-7572 GCA_033852415.1 Bacteroidota bacterium | reverse complement strand
GATTTACTGAGAAAAAATTCTTGTTCTGAACCCCGATAAAAATCTGGTTGCCGATTGAATCGATCGTCGGGGTCACGGATAGCACCCCACCCAACGGCAAGGCTGGCCACACCGGAGTTCCGTACTTCGAAAAGGCATAAAGATTCTTATCCGTGGAACCGATGTATACCGTCGTATCGTATCCGATAGAGCTCGCCGACAGTATATTTCCGTTGACCCCGAGAGAATAGAGCATCGTTCCATCGGTTTTCATTCGATAGACGGCATCACCTGTCGCAATTGCGTAAAGGACACTATCGCCCAACAGGCTCAAACCTGTAGATATTGGACCGTTGAAGGACACGCGGAATGAGCTGCGATCGACCAACGCCGTGTCCGACGTTGTCACACCATCGTTATCTTTCACGGTCAATATGACCACGCTCGTCCCCGGTCCGAAATCATACGTGATAGTATGCGATTGACCGAGATAGACGCCATTGATATGCCAGAATATAGAATCAATTGTACCATCGGGGTCATAGCTGCCTGAATCCGAAAAGCTTATCCGACTCGTGAGCAAATCACCCACGGCCGGAAGGTCAACGTTACTTAATTTTGCAGCGACCGGCGGAATGTCGAACGGAACTCCGCTCACTTCTGCACTGTAATCTGAAGTAACAGAATCCATCCTAGCCTTTATGCGATAGTAGTAGCGGACACCGTCTATCAGGCCCGGGTCGTTATAAGTACTATCGAGTGAAGAGATGCTATCAATGAGTGATGATGCGGGCGAGCTTGTATCCCGGTATATCAGGTATCCCGTCACAACGTTGTCGGGAATTAATTTCCATCGCAGGGTGATGGTATGCTGGCTACCCAGTGCCGAAAGTCCGCTGGGGATCGCAACAGAATCATTGCTGAAGTATGTTATCGGTATTACTCCTCCAGCGGGCGGCACGGTATACATCCGGCGGTAGTCCAATTTCTCTGAATCTTCGCCGCTTCTCAGGGTCTTGAAGAATTTATACGTGATTGTCGTTCCTTCGGACACCATGTCCGTTCGGCTGTAAATGCCGTCATGGTAAAGATCTATCAGGGGTTCCGCCGAGGTATTCCATCCGTTCAGACTACCAGGTACCGTAAGGAAATCTCCAAGATCGGGACGGAATGATCCTTCGTACATCTTGATACGCATGTTTACTTGAAAGGTCACAGGGACATTTCCACTTGGCGGTATATACACAGAGTCTTCGCTGAACCACACAACCGGGATAGTTTGAGCTCCGCTCACAACAGTATAGATTCGGCTGCCACTTGTATCCCCCAGCCCATTTTCCCAACCAGCGGAGTCGCGAGGCGTTTTATAGTATTTATAATAAACTAATCCATCGGGAACATCGCTGACGGTTATTGTATAGATACTGTCACGGTCATTATCCAGGAGCATAAGTGGATTTGCTGTATAGTCCCATCCGTTCATGCTTCCCGCAACATACACCATGTCACCAGCATCAGGAAGAAACTTCCCTTCCTTGATCTGAACCTTCATATTTACCTGAAACGTCACTGCGCCGCTTGTCGGGGCCACGTAACCTGAATCGTTGTTGAACCAGGCGATTGGCAGCGTTTGTGGTCCATCAACGACCGTATCCAGCCGGTTATATTGCATAGTTTCCCAATCAACACCACTGCGAAGTGTTTTGTAGAATTTATATTCCATTGGTCCGTCCGGAATGTTATCCACGGTGACCGTGTAGATGCTATCAAGGTTAGGATCACTCATTGTGGTGACTGTGGGAAACCAGCTGTTAAAACCTCCGGTCACATAGACCAGATCACCTGCGTTCGGCAAGAATTTGTTTTCCAGCATCTGGATTTTCATGTTGACCTGGAAGGTGACACTTCCGGTTGCCGATAACGGTGCGGATGGTATGATGATCAGAAGAGAGATGAAACCAACAATCAAACACCTGCGTTCTCTGCTCATACGATATTCCTTCATGAGGTTAGGGCCACCACTAAGCCGGGCCTTCAAACATCCCGGCTATTCCTTCAATCGCCTACTAGAAAGGAACAACTTAAATCAAATGGAACCATCAATGAACGAACAGAAAGAACAAGCGACAATCTGCGGCACAGACTCCCTGATGCGAGAATTTAATGAAGATTCAGGAAATTGTCAATCCAGAAAAATCGGGATTGGGTAATTCCCGCGATTCAAAAAGAGCCCTAGTCCCTTCGAACAAAGGCTCAATCCAGCCATCTAGCTTTGTTATCTCACCAACAGCACCTTCCTCTCACTTGCAAATGAATTACTGGGACCACTCACACTGACGGCGTCCAACCCGTAGAAGTAGACTCCTGATGCGAAATTCGAGCTGTTCCATTCCAGCCGTCTATATCCAGCCTTCTCAATTCTGTCTTTCAGAGTTCCGGTGATTTGGCCGAGGAGGTTGTGGATTTTCAAGCTCACGCGGCTTTGGTTCTCAAGGTCGTATCTGATAATTGTCGAAGGATCAAACGGCTTGGGGCAGCATTCGGAAACGGAGTAGAATGCCGGAATTCCTGACGATCGATACTTCACTGAGATCGGGGTCGTGGTTCCAACAACTCCGAAACCGGGGTACTGTAAACCCACGTACAAATATCCCTCTGAATCAGTTGCCAGAGATGTGACGACGAATCAGTCAGGCCGTCGTGCATGATTATGTCCCCCGACCTCTGGTGGAGGCCGCTTGGAATAATCATTATCGTGCTGCTGCGGAGCTTGTCCTGAACCGGCATCGGCAGGGTCAATCTCCTCCCGTTGTTGCCATCGCTCTCAATGCTCAACACCGTCTGTATAAAAAGTTCATGTGTCTGGACGAGCGCAAACATCGTCACGTCGCCATCACTACCACGACATGCGAACTCTGCAGATTTTTGTCTGGGCAATATTGAAACAAGTGAACCAATCATTGTCGAGAGGAGACCTTCGAACAAGGAGAATCCTCGTCTTAAATATGCGTTACGAGCCTCCTGCTCCAACACGCGATCCTAGATACAGGCCGCTCCGGACGAATATCCAATAGCGCGGTACTCACAATGGCATAACCCGCGAATACTAGTCCGATCATCGTCGATAACCGGTCTCCTCTCGACCTCCTCTAAGAAATATTACTTGCGCCTCAGCCGTTTCCATATTACTTGATTACTGTCATCTTCTTCATATGCTCGTACGCATTTTCACCATCAACACTTATTCTATAGAAGTAGACGCCGGAGGATAAATTACTTGCATCGAATTGCACCGTATGCTCGCCTTTACTGAATTGTTGTTTGTCGGCGAGCGTCGCTACCACCTGGCCTATCGAATTGAATACTTTTATTGTTGCTATTCCATCCTCCTTCAATGAGAATTGAATATTTGTCACCGGGTTAAACGGGTTGGGATAATTCTGACGTAATTTGTTCTCTGATGGAGTTCGAGTTTCTGGCTTCGGTTTCATCGCCAACTTCGCATTCATCGCAGCCTTCGATGCAGCACTTGCTCCAGTCGAATACCAAGCGTTACAGAACAAATCATAGTTATAATCCGACCCATCGTCAAAGTAATCTTCGTAAATGCTTTCCGTTCCGTATGCTTTTCCAACTAACCACACCTCCTCGTAGACATCAACTGGACCATACATCCCATTGAACGTCCCCGCATAGTCTTCGGATGTTACTGGATATCCATCTCTCAGGATACCCGCTGCATCGTAACTCGTGAGGTATCCTCTTCCCTGTTGATTGTAACAAATGTAAGCAATACCGTTATTGCTTGGGTCGGCAGTTATTTTTTGACCGCTCGAGCCACTTGGCTGGGCTATCGAATAGGCCAGATTTCCATTCAGATCATAACTGATGGCATAGGACCCTGCAACGTGAACCTGTGAATTATCGACACACATATCGGTCGGAGTCGATGTCACGGACACTGTTCGGCTCCATTGTATTGCAAGGTTTGTATTCAGCTTCAATACGGTAGGTTGACCCGATGGATTTATACCGCTCGCATACAAGTATCCATCACCGCCTCGTTTGAGTCCCCCTGTAGGAGTTCCATTCACTAAGACATTGTATTCGCCCACAAAGGTCAAGAACCTGTTGTATTTTGCGAGCCACCAACCTTTGTTTCCAAGGCCATGATCCGCGTACATCAGAACGTAGACATCATTATTGGTTGGATCGAGAACCATACCGTATGGAGTAGAACTATAAGCATATTGAACCACTATCTTTCGTACGCCAGCCGGTGTGTATTTCAGTAGAACCGTAAGAGCAGTCGTGCCATTTGAACTTGAACCGCAAACAAATACTGTATCGTTTATCCCTAAATTGATAAACTTTCCGACGTCAGTGTAACCTGATCCATAGCTGTAATATTCAGGCCACCCGGTGACAATTGTACCGGCTGCCGCATCGAGCTTGAACACCATAAGATCATTTGTGGTTCTTGCTGTTCCTGTAACATACACATAGTTACTCTTGTAGAGAATAGCATTTCCTTGCGCAGAGGTACTGTTTCCTGTGTACCTGTAGATCCAATTTGGATAAGGAAGACCGTAGAACGATCCAATGAAAACATCGCATTCACCATTCTCATGCATCACCTTACCCGTGACAATGCTATTGAAATCGTCATCTTCAGTGACAGCAAACAGCTCGTCGTGTGCACCATATCCCTCGTATTGGAAACTCCAACTGAAATCTTCCTGTGGTTGAGATTTCAAAGGAGAGATATGAGCCATAAGCAGCCCTATAGCTAAGAGAATAAACCGTTTCATTGTTGTACCCTTTCGTCTAGCAAGTTGGTTGTTGAGTGAATTATTGCCGCAACGAAGGTGCAAGGACTATGCGCTCATTTGTGATCTCTGGTGAGAATCATTCCATGTGCACCAGTTTCGTCCATTGCATCGAGGCGCGGAGGGAGCCTCACCGCGTCTCAACTCATATTGGATTCTTTTGGGTGAAATATATTTTATCTGTGGATGAGGTCTCCTTTCTCTGGTTCATATTTATTTAATCACAGTAGCCAGTAGGGTCTGGCAAAATGCGAAGATCCACTGCCAACGGAACCTGTACCGTCCCCGGAGAAAATAAGGGTTGGAACCAAAATCGTTCCAATTCCCCTAATGGTAATTTTTAATCCTTTCACCAGAACTGAAATTCACCAACTCCTGGACGATCAATATCGAAAGCCTGTGCCCGGCGATTAGCCCTCTGCTTCCGGTCCTATCAGAGGGAGTGCGTTCTTAACGCTGTTCAGTGAATCCTGCGATGGAAGTTTCTGCACCTGTGTACCGAACTATTCTTGCGTTGCTTCAAACACAACAACTAAGTTTCTCATGGAAAAATATTCCATTTCTCACGTCATCGATTGGTGATAACGATTTGGGTCACGCTATTTTCTCCGTGCTTGTTAATTTTCCGCCCTCCCCGCTGCTATTCCTTATGCATCTTATTCAAACGATAGTTGATTGCCTTTAAGATTGCCCGGACAAAACCGTAAAGTTTGCGCGCCACAAAAGTGACGGCGACATGGCGATCTTTATGTTGATCGAGATGCCAGAACTTTCTTCATCTATGTTATTTGACAAGCAACATTTTCTTCATGTCAGTGAATTTTCCAGCCTGCAGCCTGTAAAAATACAGGCCTCCGTTAAGCCTCGAAGCATCGAAACTGATCGACTTGTAGCCCGCCGATTCGTACTCATCTACAAGCGTTGCTACCACTTGACCAAGAAGGTTGAAAATCTTCAGCGTAACATGCGCGTCGCTTGCAAGCGCATACTCGATTCTCGTGCTCGGGTTAAACGGATTTGGATGGTTCTGTGATAGTGCAAACTCCTTTGGCCTGCCTTCCTCAATCTCGTTACCTCCAGTCCCTTTCTTGCAGGGCGAAGGATCATAACAATCGCACCAGTCTGAGAACGTAAAATGCCTGACGGAAGACCAAGGGCTATATACTCCCTGGAACTTAGACGCGACTCTCCAGTACCGTGTGTGTGTCCCGGCTGCCATTGAATATGTGGTGTCGGAAAGATTGTCAGCATCTGTTATTATGGTTGAAAACGATGACGAATAACTCATCTGCATTCTGTACGTATCAGTGATCGATGTCTTGTGCCACGTCAGCAACGCCGAACATCCCGCCACGTTCGCACCGTCGTCTGGCGAAATCAACGTTGGAGTCATAGGAACCGTGCTGAAATCCCACCTCGACGACCAGGCGCTTGTCCCTCCTGCGTTCGATGCATTGACATGCCAGTAATACTTGGTCGAGTTCGCCAGCCCCGCTAGATTGTAAGAATTTGAGACAAGCCCAGAAGTGTCCCGGATAAGGTTTGTGAAATTCGAATCGACAGCCACCTGCAGCCGGTACGAAGTGGCACCGGAGGGTGCACTCCAACCTAGCGACAGGGACGTCGCCTGTCCTGTTGAGCCCGACGATGGTGATGGGGTCGTGGGAGCCTGGGGGGGCGGCGGGCTGGTCGTAAAGTTCCAGACTAACGACCAGACGCTGCTCACTCCACTGATCTTGCCGTTTGCCCTCCAGTAGTATTTAGTATTGTATGACAGCCCGGTAACAAGTTTGAAGGTATCGCTGATTGTTGAGTCGTCAAGCGCCATTCCCGTGGAGAAAGTTGAGTCCGTGGCAACTTGCACTCGATAGGTCTGGGCGCCGGTCAGGATTCGCCATCGTAATATCGGGTTTGTTGGCTGATTCGTCGACCCCGATGCCGGCGCTGAAAGCGTCACACCACAGGGCTGGGTAGAGAAGCTCCAACGCGTCGACCAATCGCTCGTCCCATACACGTTCGACGCGTTCACCCGCCACCAGATGCTTGTACCACAGCTGAGAGTAACCGATTTAAACGTGTCAGCTGTCGTTGTGTCCATTACGATTGCCCCAAAACTGCTGTCCGTTGCCATCTGGATTCTGTACGACTGGGCGCCAGGCGAAGTGTGCCAGCGTGGTGCCGCCAGTAAACCCACACCGGTTTCCCCGTTCGATGGATATACGAGCGTCGGTACCGGAGGAGGATTTTGAATGGTTGTAAAATTCCACGTCCCCGACCACGCACTCGCCCCACAACTATTTTTGGACATCAGCCGCCAGTAATACCGGGTATTGTAACCAAGACCGGCAACATTTTTGAAAGTATCCACTATTGAGGAATCATTCACGACCAGACCCGTTGCGAACGTGGAATCTGTCCCGAGTTGGACAGCGTACGCCTCCGCAGAAACCGCTGTATTCCACTTCAACAAAACGGTCTGGAGGATCGATGTCGCGCCATTCTCTGGGTATACTAATGTGACAATTCCGGGACTACTGATCGTTGTGAAGTTCCACCTCCCTGACCAAACAGGAATAGCCTCAGGGTTTGCCGTAAGTCGCCAGTAGTACGTCGTGTTGCAAGACAGATTCACTACCTTTGCCGTATCCGCTGTTGTCGTGTCCACAAGAATGCTCACAAACCCTGTATCAGTAGCGAGCTGCAGACGGTAGGACATCGCCCCTGCCGAAATTCGCCATCTCAAAGTAGTAGCAAGTGCCTGGTT
>JAWOMQ010000142.1:0-2837 GCA_033852415.1 Bacteroidota bacterium | reverse complement strand
ACGCCGATATCGCTCGTCAAGATCTCACAGTAGCATCAGATCAGAGGCTATTGATGCTGTTCTTTTCATAATTCAACCGAGAATCTACTAAAGGTCGTTGAGAGTAGACCCCGTTTCCGCTGTGACTTTGAGCGTGATGGGGACTTGACGATTTCAGCCCGCCAATTCACCCCGCTGATAGGTCCGGGCGGATCTCGCTCGAGGCCGGCTTTCGTTCTGTCACCTCCGGGAGCCCGGACCGGCAAAGGGCGCTCTGATCCTCATGGCGCAAACAGGAATCGCATTCTCGACATCCGGCGCGCTTCTCGTCTACCCCATGCAACGGCAATGTGGCGAATTCCGACGAATGTGAATTTGCCGCGGCTGGCGCACACATACTATCAGAGGGCATCATATGCGCTACTTGCTTATTGATCGGATTTTGGAAATCCAAACTAATCAGTGCATCCGGGCTGTAAAAAGTGTTGCCCTTTCCGAGGACGTTTTTGCCGAACATTTTTTCGGATACCCTGTCATGCCGGGCGCATTGATGATTGAGTCTCTTGCGCAGGCAGGTACAGCCTTGCTTGAGTTCTCCTGCAAGTGGTCGCGCAAGGCTCTCCTCGTCATGGTTGAAAAAGCAAAGTTTCGCTCCTTTGTACGTCCCGGTGATCAGCTGCTGATCGAACTGACCGTGAGGTCTCAGGACGGCTCAGTGGCCCGGCTCGACGGAACTATCCACTCGCAGGAAAAGCTCATCGCAGATGCTCAACTGACCTTTGCATTAGGCGACGTACAGCAATTTTACCCCGAGAAAAGCAGATTTCTCATCGAAACGATCTATGATACCTGGCTTGATGGGGCAAAAATCACGGAAGCTCAATTTTCATCAAAGGGAAAATAATGAACTCCCGTCGTGTTGTCATTTCTGGAATCGGCGGAATCACGCCGTTCGGGGTGGGCATGAACCAATTCTGGGACGGCATAAGCAAAGGGAGGAGTGCGGCCTCACCCATAACCCGCTTCGATGCATCTCTCCTCCCCACTCGATTTGCTGCTCAGATTCCTCTCAGCGACCAGGATCTCGAACCCCTTGTCGATACACCAAAGATCCTCAAGACTCTGTCCCGATCTGGCATGTTATCAATGATCGCGGCACAGGAGACCATCAAAGACGCGCAGTTTGACTTTGAGCGTGCAGATCCGTATCGCTTTGGGACCTCCATGGGTGCCGGCGGCCTCGGCCTGCTCGATACTGATTACACAAACAGAACAATTGACATAGTGGCATCCTCACTCACGGATACTTCCAATCCGGATCCGTACCGCGCACGGATATGGAAAAACACGCTTGAGGGAGTTCACCCTCTCACACCTCTGAAGTGTCTTTCAAATATCCCGACCGCCCAGCTTGCAATCCGGTACAATGCGAGAGGAAATTGTCTTACAATTACCACCGCTTGCACCTCCTCAGCACAGGCGATCGGTGAGGCATATCGGGCCGTGGGCAACGGAATCGTGGATATCGTTCTGGCAGGCGGGAGCGATTCAATGATTAATCCGAAGGGCGTCGTTTCCTTCAGTGCACTCGGTGTGCTCTCAAAGAATAACGATGAGTATCTCACTGCTTCACGCCCCTTCGATCGCCGGCGTGATGGGTTTATGTTGGGAGAAGGTTCAGCAATTTTTCTGGTAGAGGAGCTTGAGCACTGCCGGCGGCGAAGCGGGGTGCCGTATGTCGAAATCCTGGGATACGCCAGCACATGCGACGCTTTTCGATTAACCGATGAGCCTCCAGATGCGCGCGGATCCATAGCGGCGATGAGAGCTGCACTCGACAATGCCGGTATTCGCCCGGAGGAGGTCAATTACATCAACGCTCACGGTACCGGGACATTGATGAATGACAAATCAGAAACATTTGCGATAAAAGCAGTTTTTGGAGAGAGCGCCCGGAAGACCCCGGTGAGTTCGACAAAGTCCATGATCGGGCATCTGGTTGCAGCAGCGGGCGCTGTCGAGCTGGCAGCCTGTATTCTCGCAATCAAACATCAGGTGATTCCCCCAACGATCAATTACCAGGAGCCGGATCCTGCGTGCGACCTGAATTACGTACCGAACACCGCACAGGAAGCAAGGCTTGACGTTGTTCTTTCTAACTCGTTTGGCTTTGGCGGGCAGAATGCATGTCTGATTGTGAAGAAGTTCCCGTGACGCATTTTCGGGAATTCAAAAATTAATGCCAGGATCGATCTCATCTCTACAGATCGGTTCACGGAAAACATGACAATTTTATAGGTCTGTTTCAGGAAGTTGCATTAGGATCACACACAGGAGGGGTATGCAATGATAAGCAAACTTGGCACATTCATCATTACAGTTGCATTCTTCAATTTTACTGTCGGGTGTACGAGTACAAATCTCAAGGCCGTAGGAACCGCCGAGGTCAGCTCGAAGGATAAGATTGTTTCCGTCGTCCTCAAAGATGGGACGGTAGTCCAGTATGGGAATGATGGTGCAGTTTTGCGGGCAAAATATCAGAATCGCGCAATGGTTGTCGTGGGCATGACACTATCGGGCTCCGCGAACATCACACCGCTTGACAGCGTACTCGATGCCATTGTCGAGCGCACAGAGACAAATGTGGCAGGGACTATTATCGTGGCGACACTGGTGGCAGTTTTGCTGATTGGTGCAGTAGCGGCCGCAGGTTCGCATGAATCGCACACTTCGAATCAATCATGTCCCTTCGTGTATTCCTTTGACGGGACAAAATATCAGTTTGATGCTGAACCTCTGGGCGGTGCGATTACTGAAGGTTTGAAACGAACCGACTTCTCCCGTCTCGAGTGCCTGAA
>JAWOMQ010000066.1:0-13334 GCA_033852415.1 Bacteroidota bacterium | reverse complement strand
TTGAGCTTAACGATCGCAACGTTCTTGGCTTATTGCTAATACCGAGAACTGAGACATATCTTTATTGGGCGGAGGTGACGGTTGGCGTGATCATACCGATCATACTTTTTTCCATCAGAAAGATCAGAGAAAACCAGACTGGTCTGTTTCTGGGGGCCACGTTTGTCATCATTGGTTTTATCATGAACCGCTTGAATGTCAGTCTCACCGGGATGGAAAACTGGGCCGGGGTCTCCTACTTCCCGTCCTGGATGGAAATTTCGATCACGCTATCGATCGTGACCGCCGGATTTATTGCATTCAGGTATGCGGCAAAATACTTGCCGGTCTTTAAACACGAACCGACCGTTCCGACGCCGGAACTGGCTCATCCCATTCTTCAAGATTTGCACCGCGTCTCGCAACCGGATGAAAAGTCGGTGCTTATAGGTTAATCATCATGAAAGAGAATCAAAAAAATTACAGGTTGATTCCGGATGGCGACACCCGGTGCGTTTGGATGTCGGCCGGGATTCTTTCATACCAGCTATGCAACCGCTCATTTGATTGTGATGCATGTCCGCTCGACGCAGCGATGAAGCAGCATTTTCCCCGCCCGGAAAGCGGGGAGACTGAAGACTCCAGGCAGCTACCATCAGAGATGTCAACACCGCCCGGCGTGTCAGAGCTTCGCCACGATTGTCGGTACACGCAAACACACTTCTGGGTGCGTTCTCTTTCAGAACGCCGCTACCGCGTCGGCATTGAGGCCGGCCTTGCACAGGCCTTGACCATTCCGAAGACAATCATTTTGCCGGAGATCGGGGAGAATCTTACTCAGTCACAGCCGTGCCTCTGGTTCATTTTAGATGAAACAACGGTCCCGCTGTGTGCGTTTGCCGGCGGCACCGTGACAGAGCGTAATTCTCTGCTCGGCGATCGGCCCTACAAGGTGTATTACCATCCATACGATCAGGGCTGGCTTTTCGAATTCACGATGACCGGGGATCTCAGACCGAAGATGCTAAGCGCCCAGGTAGCCCGGCATCTCTATGATGACCATCAGCAAATTTTTAAGGAAAAACTTCAGATCGCACTCCAGGGCTCAACAGTCGGAATGACACTGCAGGACGGCGGCCAGCTCCTTCAAAATCTTCCTTCCATGCTTGGCCCGAAGAGATATTTTGATTTGCTCCGCGATAGTTTCCTCAAGGAGAAGAAGCGCAAGTAGGGTCTGCGGGAAGGAAGAGACGTCGGGGGCAATGGCAGAGTGTTTATTATCACCATGAAATCGGCGGTTCGCGACCAAAAGGAAATAACTACCCGGCGATCACACCAAATCCTTCCGACCGATTAACGCTCTGATTAAGGACATTTCTGAATGGGACCGGGCAAAGACAGCACCCTTTCCGGAACGATGAGGCCTGTCCCGTGATACCTCTCCCAACCCCCTTTCAATCTTGAGAAGCAGAATTTCAAAAATTACCCATTTGATACCGATACCCCCCATTTTTGCCCGTAATTCACACCCAAAATGGCACGGGAATTGACCATAAAGACAATTGGATGAAAGCCTTTCGATCACTCAGCGTCCGTGTTTTTGCGGGATCGTTTATTGTTCTGATGATCCTGTTCGGAATTTATTCGTACATGGCGATCAAATTCCACACAGACCAGATGATGCAAATCGTCCTGGCGGGTGCTTCCCGTATCAGCAATGTCATCAAGAACTCCACGCACTACAGCATGCTCCTCGACCGGAAAGAGGATGTCTTTCAGACGATCACCATGACGGGGAACGAGCCGGGCGTTGAGGGGATACGCATTTACAACAAGCGGGGAGAAATCATGTTCTCCACCGACACGACGGAGAAGATGAAGACCGTCGACATGCATGCCGAAGCATGTTTCGGCTGTCACGAGCAAGCCGCACCACTTCATTCTCTGGCCACAGACAACAGGATGCGAATCTACACCTCACCAAGCGGCCACAGGGTTCTCGGTCTGATTAACCCGATCCACAACGAACCACAATGTTCAAATGCCGAGTGCCATGCTCACCCCGCCGACAAAACTGTCCTCGGCGTCCTTGATGTCAGAATGTCGCTCGCGAATGTCGACAATGCAATTGCGGAGGCTCGTCAGAAGACAATCCTCTGGGCAGTGGGAGGAATTCTCTTCTTTTCGCTGATCACCTCGATTTTTCTCTACGTCACAGTGCATCGGCGGGTCAAGCGGCTGACACGCGGCACACGTGAAGTATCATCGGGCAACCTCAACCTTCGGATCCCGATATACTCCAACGACGAGCTTGGCGAGCTTGCTGATTCGTTCAATTCCATGACGACATCTCTCAGCAATCTCATCGAAGAGAAGAATCGCTGGTCTGGCGAACTGGAACAACGCGTCCGGGAAAAGACCGAGGAGCTCAAACGTATTCACGAACAGATCCTTCAGATCGAGAAAATGACATCGCTCGGAAAACTTTCTGCAACGGTCGCGCACGAGCTGAACAATCCCCTGGAAGGGATCCTGACGTATGCCAAGCTTCTTGCCAAGCAGATCGCGAAAACCGAACTCCCGGACGCGCGTTCGAAGGAATTGGCAGAAGAGCTTTCCCTCATCATCCAGGAAACTGAGCGATGCGGCAATATTGTGAAAAACCTTCTTCTTTTTTCACGCAAGCAGGTGGGGGAATTTGCCGTCACATCTGTACGGCAGATCGTGGAAAAAGCACACCGGATCCTGGAACACCATTTTCATATCTCGAACGTACACTTCGAAGCCATATATTCGCCGGAAGAGCCCATGCTCATGTGTGACGAGCAGCAAATCCAGCAGGCGCTTATCGCACTCTTCGTCAATGCCGTTGAAGCCATGCCCGAGGGTGGAACGCTCCATCTTGATATTGTACAGAAGCCGGGCAACGAAAACATGATCATTCGCCTGACGGATACAGGAATCGGGATTCCGGAAGAAGAGCTGCCCAATATTTTCGAGCCGTTCTACACGACTAAGAAGGAGGGAAAGGGAATCGGGCTCGGACTTTCCGTTGTATACGGAATCGTGGTCAGGCATGGCGGAACGATAACAGTGCAATCGCACGTCAACAAGGGAACAACGTTCACGATCACGTTTCCACCATTGGAATCGCACCCCGGTGCAACATCAGACGCCGCCGCGGTTCAAGAGGTTTAATCACTCGGAGTACTTATGAATAATGATGTCTCAATTCTGGTTGTCGATGACGAAAAAGTCGTTCGCGATTCGCTAACGAAGTGGTTCAGAGAGGACGAGTTTATCGTCGGTTCCGCGGAAAACGCTGCCGAGGCGCTGAAACAGCTTCAGGCGCGCCGATGGGACATCATCCTCCTGGATATCAAGATGCCCGGGATGGATGGCATGGAACTGCAGAAACGGATAAAGGAGATCGATTGCACTTCAACGATCATTTTCATCACTGCCCATGCTTCCGTCGACACCGCCGTTCAGGCATTGAAGGCGGGTGCATTCGACTATATCGCCAAACCGATCGATCCGGATTATCTCTCTCACCTCATCCAAAACGCCATCAAACAACGGAAGCTGGCAGGTGAGAACCTGCGTCTAAAGGAACAGATTTCCGAAATCTCAAAGGTGGATGAAATCATCGGAGAATCCACCCAGATGAAGAAAGTGTTTGAGCTGATTGAAACAGTGGCGAAAACCGACACCACCGTCATGATCCGGGGCGAAAGCGGAACCGGGAAGGAACTGATCGCGCGCGCCATCCACGGGAACAGTGAACGGCGCTACTTTCCCATCGTCGCCATCAACTGCGGCGCGCTCCCCGAAGGAATTCTCGAAAGCGAATTGTTCGGCCATGAACGCGGCGCCTTTACCGGAGCCCAGTACCGGCGCAAAGGCAAACTCGAACTTGCCGATGGCGGCACCCTTTTTCTTGATGAAGTCGGGAACATAGGCGTTAAGACGCAGATGGATCTCCTCCGCGTGATCGAAACCAAACAATTCTCACGCGTCGGCGGGAACGAGTTAATAAAAGTTGACTTCCGGACAATTTGCGCAACAAACCGGGATCTCGAGAAAGCCGTGCAGGACGGTACATTCCGCGAAGATCTCTATTACCGGCTCAACGTCTTTACAATTGTCATCCCGCCCCTCCGCGAACGTAAGGCAGACATACCTCTTCTCGCAAATTATTTTGTGAAGAAATACGCGCAGTCGATGGGAAAGCCAATCACAACCGTATCATCGGATGCCATGGATCTTATGATCAGGTATAACTGGCCCGGAAACATTCGCGAGCTCGAGAACGCCGTTGAGCGGGCGATGGTTGTCGGGAAGCCGCCCTGCATCAAGATTCAGGACCTGCCGATACAGTTTACCGACCGGGAAAATCTTCCTGCACTCGGATCCCTCGCGGCGATGGAAAAAAATCACATCATCGAAGTCCTTGCGATGAACAACTGGAACATCAGCCGTTCTGCCGAAATATTACAAATCGACCGGGTCACGCTGTACAATAAAATCGAGCGATATGGTTTGAAAAAGCCGCAGTGACGACTTCCATCCAAATCATCAATACCTCGTCGCACTCGGTTTTGGATCTTGAACATACCTGCAACACCATTGAGAAAGTTTTCCATGTACCGGTCGACGTCGTCAGGGGAAACCTCAATATTGACAGGGCTTTCGATGCATCCCGTCGCCAGTATAATTCCACTGCACTGATTTCACACATTCTCGCATCATCCGGATCGGGTGATGGAAAAGTTCTTGGTCTTGTGGACGTGGACCTTTTCATTCCAATTCTCACGTTCATATTCGGAGAAGCACAGTTCAGCGGGACTGCTGCAGTTGTCTCATCATATCGGCTCACGAATCAGTTCTATGGGCTCGAAGCGGATTCAATCCTCCTCCGGGAACGGATTGCCAAGGAAATTATACACGAGCTCGGTCACACGTTCGGATTGTACCATTGCAGACATTTTGATTGCGTGATGAAATCTTCCACGTACGTGGAGGAAATTGATTTGAAAAATGTGGACCTCTGTCCATCGTGTTCTGAGAAACTTCTTGCCCTGCCGACACCTTGAATTTTACCATGGTGTGTTGACATCTCACACCTGCAAAAATGGCGAAGCAAGCTTTCATTTTTGATAAAATTGTGGCTTTTTTTTCTGAAATCATCCCATTTTGGGAGAATTTTCCCTCACTCCCAATGGAATGATTATTGTAAAGAAGAGGAGATGGCAGATCCATTTTTTCGATTTCCATGAAAGGATACTAAAGTCATGCCTGATGTCCCGGCGAAGCAATTAAAGAGACGTAAAGTTACGCTCGACGGAAACGAAGCCGCCGCATACGTCGCCCACAAACTTAATGAAGTCATTGCAATATACCCTATAACGCCATCTTCTCCGATGGGAGAATGGTCCGACGAATGGTCCTCCTTAGGAATGAAGAACATCTGGGGGACGGTGCCGCTCGTCGTGGAAATGCAAAGCGAAGGAGGTGCCGCCGGCGCGGTCCACGGCGCTTTGCAGGCGGGTGCTCTGTCGACGACCTTTACGTCGTCCCAGGGGCTGCTCCTCATGATCCCGAACATGTTTAAGATTGCCGGAGAGTTGACCTCTACGGTATTTCATATTGCAGCACGAACGGTCGCGACGCACGCACTTTCCATTTTCGGCGATCACAGCGACGTCATGGCAGTACGATCTACCGGTTGGGCAATGCTCGCGTCGAACTCCATTCAAGAAATCATGGACTTCGCACTGATTTCACAGGCAGCAACACTTGAGGCGCGGGTACCATTCGTGCATTTCTTTGATGGCTTCAGGAGTTCTCACGAGGTCATGAAGATCGAACAATTGTCCGAGGAAGATCTCAGGGCAATGGTCGACGATACCCTGGTACGACAGCACAGAGCTCGCGGTCTCTCGCCTGAACACCCGGTGATGCGAGGCTCTGCGCAGAACCCGGATGTATTCTTCCAGGGACGAGAAACCGTGAATCCCTTCTACGCCGCCTGTCCGGCGATCGTGGAGAAGGTCATGGACAAGTTCAGCCGTATCGTAGGACGGAAATATGAGTTGTTTCAATATGTCGGTTCCCCGACCGCAGATCGTATCATTGTCATGATGGGATCGGGAGCGGAGACCGCCGAGGAGACAGTTGAATACCTCAACAGAAATGGCGACAACGTCGGCCTAATCAAAGTGCGCCTCTACCGGCCATTTTCGATTGAACATTTTGTGAAGGCGCTTCCTCCGACAGTCAAATCGATAGCCGTGCTCGACAGGACCAAAGAACCGGGCAGTACGGGTGAGCCTCTCTACCTCGACGTAACGACTGCACTTTCGGAATCATTTGCGAATGGAAATCAGAAACTAAAGACATTTCCTCGGATCATCGGCGGCAGGTACGGATTATCTTCGAAAGAATTTACGCCGGGTATGGTGAAAGCTGTGTATGACGAACTCCGCAAGCCCAAACCGAAGAACCACTTTACAGTCGGCATCACCGATGATGTTTCACATACCAGTCTCGATGTGGATCCCACTTTCACAACAGAGCCGAAGGATGTCATCCGCGCGATTTTCTATGGGCTCGGCGCCGATGGAACTGTCAGCGCGAATAAGAATTCCATCAAGATTATCGGGGAAGATACAGATAACTTTGCGCAGGGCTACTTCGTGTACGACTCGAAGAAGTCGGGTTCGACCACAACTTCCCACCTTCGGTTCGGACCGAGACCAATTCACTCGACATATCTGATATCCCAGGCGAATTTCGTCGCATGTCATCAATGGTTCTTTCTGGAAAAATTCGACGTACTCCAGTCAATTGTGCCGGGTGGTACATTCCTTCTGAACAGCAGCTTTGGGCGTGACCAGGTGTGGGACAAACTCCCTCGCCATATCCAGCAGCAGATTGTAGACAAGAAACTGAAGTTCTTTATCATCGATGCCTACTCGGTTGCGAAAGAAACGGGGATGGGGGGCCGCATCAATACGATTATGCAGACATGCTTTTTCGCGATTTCCGGCGTGCTTCCGCGGCAGGACGCCATTGAGGCGATTAAGCATTCGGTTCAGAAGACATACGGGAAGAAGGGAGAAGAGATTGTCAGACAGAATTTCATGGCAATCGACAAAACGCTTGCGAATCTGTACGAGGTAAACATTCCCGGCAAAGTGACAAGCACAATCACCATGCCTCCGACCGTATCCCCCAGCGCCCCGGAATTTGTCCGTTCCGTGACAGCTGAAATTATTGGTGGATTCGGAGACCGGCTGCCTGTCAGCGCCATGCCCATCGACGGGACATTCCCGGTCGGCACAGCGCAATGGGAAAAGCGCAATATCGCGCTTGAAATTCCAGTGTGGGAACCGGATATCTGTATCCAGTGCAACAAGTGCGTTCTCGTGTGTCCGCATGCGACCATTCGCGCCAAGGTGTACGATTCAAAAGCGTTGGCAGGCGCACCGGCGACATTCAAGTCGTTGGATTTCAAAGGGATCGAGTACAAAGGAATGAAGTATTCTCTCCAGATCGGACCTGAAGATTGCACAGGGTGCGGTCTCTGCGTTGACGTCTGCCCCGCAAAGAGCAAGTCGGTGACAAAGGTGAAGGCCATCAATATGAAACCGCAACCGCCGATTCGTGATACTGAACGGGTCAATTACGATTTCTTCCTCCAACTTCCGGAAGTGGATCGCCGCACCGTGAAGGTAGACACGATCAAAGGATCGCAGTTCCTCCAGCCGCTCTTTGAATACTCCGGCGCCTGTTCGGGATGTGGTGAAACCCCATATGTAAAGCTTGTAACGCAGCTTTTTGGAGACAGGGTTGTCGTTGCAAACGCAACCGGGTGTTCCTCCATTTATGGCGGTAATCTTCCGACAACGCCGTGGACGGCGAATGCCGAGGGGAGAGGTCCCGCATGGTCTAATTCGTTGTTTGAAGACAACGCAGAGTTTGGATTGGGCATGCGGCTCACGATCGACAAACATTCCGAATTCGCGCGGGAGCTTGTCAAGAAACTCTCATCTTCAATCGGCGAGACCCTTGCGATCGCAATCCTGGAAGCCAATCAATCGGATGAATCGGGTATCCACGATCAGCGGGAAAGGGTAAAATTCCTTAAGGACAAGCTGCGGGAACTCGCTACACCTGATGCACACAATCTTTTGAGTCTCGCGGACAATCTTGTCAGGAGGAGCGTGTGGATTATCGGCGGAGATGGTTGGGCATACGATATTGGTTATGGCGGACTCGACCACGTTCTCGCGTCGGGACGGAACGTTAATGTTCTTGTCCTCGACACGGAAGTTTACTCCAATACCGGCGGTCAGATGTCGAAGTCGACACCGCGATCCGCCATAGCAAAGTTTGCCGCAGCCGGGAAGCCAACAGCCAAGAAGGATCTTGCCTTGCTCGCGATGACATATGGAAACGTCTACGTCGCAAAGGTTGCCATGGGAAGCAATGACCTCCAGACAATCAAGGCGTTCATTGAAGCTGAAGCGTATGACGGGCCGTCAATCATCGTAGCATACAGTCACTGCATAGCGCATGGGATCAACATGACGCATGGCATGCAAAACCAGAAGGTGGCTGTCGACAGCGGTTACTGGCCGATATTCCGCTTTAATCCGATGCTGGAAGCAGAAGGGAAAAATCCATTCAAGCTTGATTCAAAGGCGCCACGGATACCCTTGGCCGATTTCGCACAGCTCGAGACGAGGTTCAAGATGCTTGAAAAGACATACCCCGAGCGGGCGAAACAGCTCAGCGTCCTCGCACAAAAAGATGTCTATCTCCGGTGGAAGATTTATGAACAACTCGCCATGGAGCACGATGGTGGAGCAAAGGAACCGGGGAATGTCCCGAAGTCCACACCGGCAGGAGAATCGGTGTAACCATGTCTCCGGTCAGTTTATCAGGCAAAATTCACTAGGAGGGAAAAGCGAATCCTCATGGATCTTTCAACGACATATCTCGGGCTCAAACTCAAGAATCCGATCGTACCTTCAGCAGGTCCATTCTCACGATCGCTTGATATGATGAAGCGGCTCGAAGAGGCGGGTGCCGCGGCAATCGTGATGTACTCACTCTTTGAGGAACAGATTGCGCATGAGACTGCGGAGTTATATCATTATCTCTCGTACGGAACAGAGAGTTTCGCCGAGGCACTGACTTATTTCCCCGATTTGCAGCAGTATAACATGGGGCCGGAGGAGTACGTCGAATTTATTCATACGGCGAAAAATTCCCTCAAGATTCCCATCATCGGAAGTTTGAACGGCATATCCGTTGGCGGATGGATCAAATATGCGAGGAAGATTCAGGAAGCAGGTGCCGATGCAATCGAACTGAATATCTATTATATTCCCACGGACCCGGAGTTGCGCGGTATTGACGTGGAGGACCGTTACCTGGAAGTCCTCTATGCAATCAAGGAAGCCGTAACGATTCCTATCGCAGTGAAACTCAGCCCGTACTTCAGCTCGATGGCTCATATGGCCCGCCGTCTCGACCATGCCGGAGCGGATGGGCTGGTGATGTTCAACAGGTTTTACCAACCGGATATCAATCTCGAGACGCTTGACGTTCGCCCGAACATTATCCTGAGCACACCACAAGCCCAGCGGTTGCCGATGCGGTGGATCGCAATCTTGTTCGGAAACGTCAAAGCGAATCTCGCCGCAACGGGAGGGATCCATACGGCTGATGATGCGATCAAGATGCTGTTGGTTGGCGCGGACGTGACAATGATGTGCTCCGCTCTTCTCAAGAACGGACCGGAATATGTAACCGAAGTGCTGCAGAAAATGGAACAATGGATGGTGGAACGGGAATACATTTCCGTTCAACAGCTCAAGGGGAGCATGAGCCAACGTTCGATCGCCGACCCCTCGGCATTCGAACGTGCGAATTATATGAAAGCCCTCAACAGTTATAAATGAAAGAGCCGAGATATGAGCGTATTTTTTAGCCGTCAATGCGAGTATGCCCTCCAGGCCGCGATGTACATCGCCCTGAAACCCGAAAACGAGATGACCTCAATCAGGGAGCTTTCCATGAAACTGGAAATCCCTTATCATTTTCTCGCGAAGATCCTTCAGGACCTCACGCGGAAGGGGTTATTGACCTCCCTGAAAGGATCCGCCGGCGGGTATATGCTCGCAAGGCCCAAAGAATCAATTACACCTTTTCAGATTGTAGAAGCTATCGACGGTTCGAGCTTCCTGGATAGCTGTCTTCTCGGTTTCCCGACCTGCTCAAAGGAGAACCCTTGCGCCGTTCATGAGGACTGGAATGTTCTTCGTGACAAGCTTCGCGATATGTTGGAACGAACGAACATTTATGAAGCAGGTCTCAGCATGAAAAAGCCGCAGTATACTTGGAACAAACCCTCGTAAGGGATAATCACTAATATCAGATAGGTTTGTCCGATTTGGCACACTTCTTGAACTCTATATTCGCAGACAGATGAGAGTTCAAGATATTTTGCCAACATGATGGATTTTAACCGTTCTTTACAGATTCAGCCGCTTGGTTTTATCCGAGCTGAAATTTCACTCTGGCACGTTTATGAAAGATGATAACCCTGCGGTTCTTACTTCGCACGGCGGAAATCTGAACACGCCAGATTCAGAGCAAACGCTCAAGCCGGTTTTCCCGACCCTTGGCCGGCGGATAAAGAAAATTCCTCCCGATCTCAGAAAGCCAAAACTCAAGTTCGGAAACGAGCGGTCACTCCTCAGGCGCATTCTTTGGCGATTGCATGAAGATTCACAGTTCTTCCGATCGGTTCTTCAGATAGCTTTTTTGCTTCTTTGCATTTGGATCGGCATCGAATTTTATCTCTTCGTGCAGTGGGGAGTATCTCAGGGAAGTCAGTCTTTCATCCAACGTCCCCCCGGCGTTGAGGGATTTCTTCCCATCAGTGCCTTAATAAGCGCGAAATACTTCCTCCTCACCGGAGTTATCAACGCGATTCACCCTTCGGGCTTGTTTATCTTTGTCGCCATTGTGCTGATCAGTTTTCTGGGGAAAAAGGCGTTCTGCAGCTGGCTCTGCCCTATCGGCACGATAAGTGAGTCTCTCTGGCGCATGGGAAAAGCACTTTTCGGCACAAACCTGACGATTACCCGTTGGCTCGATTATCCGCTCCGCTCGCTAAAATACCTGTTACTCCTCTTCTTCGTCTATGTTGTCTGGCACATGGATGCGGCGTCTCTGAAATCATTTATCGACAGCCCATATAACAAGGTGGCCGATATCAAGATGTACTTTTTCTTTGCACAGATCACGTCGTTCGCCTTTTGGACGATTCTCATATTAGCGGCACTCTCACTATTCATCAAGAATTTTTGGTGCAGATACCTTTGCCCCTACGGGGCTCTGCTCGGCATTATAAGCTGGGCAAGTCCTTTCAAGGTGACGCGGAATGCGTCGACGTGTATTGATTGCGAACTTTGTACAAAAGTCTGCCCGGCAAATATCAAAGTTCACAAAGCGGCACGCGTCCGGAGCGACGAGTGCATGAACTGCCTCGAATGTGTGCAGATATGTCCCGTGAAGGAGACACTTGAGGTACGTGCGTCTGCATCAGCCGCACGTGTACCATCATGGGTTTTCGGCGTGCTGGTTGCAGGAGTCTTTGTTGCGATCACCGGTATGGCTATGCTCACCGGGCATTGGCAGAATTCCATGTCACAGCAGGAGTATTTGCAGCATTTCAGACAGATTGATTCTCAGGTCTATTCCCATGAATCCGCCATCCGTTAACCAGGTCAAGGCCTTTTACGATCGGCTCGCGTCAGAGTATGATCTGATGACGATGCCAGAAGAACGATCTGCGCGTGAAGAACCATTTTACAAATCAGTCATCGGGGAGTACCACATTACGACAGCACTCGATGCGGGTTGTGGAACCGGATTTCACGCTATTCTTCTTTCTCAGTTAAAGGTTCGTGTAACCGCCGCTGATGTGTCGGGGATAATGCTTTCTGTCCTCCGCGAACGGGCCCACAAGAAAAATCTGGAAATCACGACTGTCCAATCATCATTTTCGGAACTTTCTCAAAAGGTTCACACCCGGTTCGATGCCATCCTCTGCACGGGAAATACACTTGCTCATCTCCTGACTGCTGCCGAGCTTCGGAACAGTCTGGAGAGTTTCTTTACCCTCCTCAACCCTAGCGGGATTCTTCTCATTCAGATCGTCAACTACGACAGGATTCTCGCTGCGAAAGACAAAGTTCAAAATGAGCGACAGGCAGGAGGAATGACCTTTATCCGTTCATACAGTTACCAGGAGGGCAAGATTACATTTTCCATTGAAATCAAGCCGAGCGATCAGCCAGACGCTCATTCTGAAAAGATTTCTGTGGAATTAATGCCGCTTCGTTCCTCAGAGCTTATCAACGCACTGAAGGAATCCGGATTCGGGGTAATCGGGGAATACGGAGGGATTGCAAAAGAGCCGTACAGACCCGACGCGTCCCAAGATTTCATCGTAATCGCCCGAAAAACCGCATGATACCAACATTCAATAACCGGTAAATACCGAATCTCACCCATTATGGAAAACAAATCTCTCGCACAGTTCTTCAGCGACGATCACGATCGCATCGATATCCTATTCAAGCGATTTCGAGCGTTGAAAGTAACCACATGGAATGAAGCCATTGCGTCATTTGGGGAATTCAGGGGCAACCTGCTTCTGCACATCCAGTGGGAAGAAGAGATCCTCTTTCCTCTCTTCGAGGAGAAGATGGGCACGCGCGGCAATGGACCGACTTCAGTAATGAGAGCTGAGCACACTCTCATCAAAAAATATCTCGAGCGAGTGGCCCAAAAGATCTCCATTCACGATCAGGAAACGGAGGAGGAAGAAAAGCTTCTCTTAAAAATCTTATTTCTCCACAATCTAAGAGAAGAGCAAGTCCTTTATCCCGCAATAGACCGGGAAACCGGAGAGGCAGAGCGCGCAGAAGTTTTCGGAGCGTTAGAAAAGGTAAGATTTTTAGAAAACGTCTGAATCTTTTTTGAAAATGGCGCATCATATCAATAGATACGCGTGCTATATCTATATTTTGTGAATATCGAAAGCGAAAAGGAACTTCCGGAATGTTGACAAAACAAGCGATTATCAAGCAGGTTCAGGGTACAACCCTCGTAGCGCGAAGCGATTCAAATCACTGGGTAGTTATGGATGGTTCACCGACGTTTGGCGGGAGCAGCGCGGGTTCAAGCCCTAAGGAGTTGCTCCTTATGGCAGTAGGCGGATGTACTGCAAATGACGTGATTCCAATCCTCAAGAAAAAACGTGTACCCGT
>JAWOMQ010000029.1:0-2733 GCA_033852415.1 Bacteroidota bacterium | reverse complement strand
ATCTCCCGCCTGTTTATAAAAATTTGTCGCGGAGCCGTCGAAGTTCAGATGAAGAGGACCCGCGAGGGATTCTTCAAAAATGGTATATCGAAGCTCCGGCAGTTTCTGAACCGTATTTTCATTTGTTTTCGTGAGATCCGTTGCGTACTGGCCCGAAAGATAGAGCGATGCAGTGTTCCATCGCTCCACATAGAAAGCATTCGAATCAACGTAGGGCTTGGAGCGCAACTCAAGGGTTTTTTCCAGATCATAGTAGTAGTGTTCGTCACTCACGAGATTTATGTCCGCACGCGCTGAAAGATCTTCGGCGAACTCTTCTGCATGCTGAAACCGGAAATCCCACCGCGAAACACTGCTGCGGCGCAGGTCCCAGAATTTGTAGTACACCTGGCCCATGGATTCCTGGGAATTATTATACCGATACTCTATTCCCGTACCGTGGCCGGTCCGCTCCCGGTAATCGGAATAGAAAGTCATATCCCTATAGTCTGATATCGCCCAGAAAAAAGCGTTATCGATGAAAAAACCATCCTTACTGCTGTACCCGGGCTCTGGGATCAGAAGGCCGCTCTGCCTGCGCACCGGAAAAAGAAAGTACGGCGTATAGAAGACCGGGATCCCACCCATATTCATCGATACATGGCTGCCGGTTGCATAGCGGGCCATATCGATGTTCATTTCTCTTGCCTTGATGAACCAATCGTTCTCATCGCAGGTTGTAAATTCTCCCTGTTCAACGTGGTAAAAGCTCTCAGATCTGCGTTCGATAACTTGTCCCTTGAGGTGATAGTTGTCCTTCTTCATAAAGAGATCGCCTTTGTAGACGATTCCTTCGCGGGTTCTCAAATTTACTTTTAGCGTATCCGCATGCACAACATTGTCTTTGTCCTGAAGATAGACTTTTCCGAAAGCCTCCGCCTCGCCTGTTTTATTATTCAGCACGACTTTCTCTGCCTCCAGACGGATTCCTTCCTGCTCGATTTTTACATGCCCTTCAGCGATGTACACATCCGTGTTGCGGTCGTAGTCAAGCTTGTCTGCAGACACCGTAACGGGGATTTTCTTTGGAATCGCCTCTGCAAAGGCGAATCGAACTGATCCGGCCGTCATGCCGATAAGAAGTAATGCAAAGAATATGATCTCCGCTCTTAGCTTCATATCATTGATACAGACCGCCGTGATTGGTATTATTCATTCGCTAATGGTCCCTTTCTCCTTGGCATCAGCAACCGTAAATCCACGACGTGCCTGTCGCAGACAGCAAATCCTTGTTTCATCCTTTCAGACGAGCCAGCGCTCCATCCTTATCCGCACCGGCAGTAAGGAGAGCCCTCGCCTCACCGACTACATAGAGTGATCCTGTCACGAGAATCAGGTCGTCAGGGGAAGCTTCCTTTCTCGCCTGGGCAACAGCTTCCGTAATCGTCTCTGCGGAAATAACCTGTGCATGTAGTTTTTGGATCTCTCCGGCAAGAAACGAAACTTCAAGGGCCCGCGAATAATGCGGCTTGGTTACGACAACACGATCCGCTAGAGGAACAAGGTGCCGCGCAATTTTCTGGTAATCCTTATCGCAAAGAATGCCAATTACCAAGATCATGCGATGATAATCCGACTTCAGTTCCTGAATAGTAGCAGCCAATTTTTTTGCTGAAGCGGGATTGTGGGCACCATCCAGGTAAATGTCCGGCCTTTTCTCGATCCGTTCCATTCGGCCTTCCCAAGACGCCTGTTCGAGTCCCTGCCGTATCGCACTTTCGTCAATAGCGACACCGGCATCACGAAGATACTCGATGGTAGCCAGCGCCAAGCTGGCATTCTCCAACTGATATCGTCCTATCAAGTGAATCCTCAGTCCCCGGTATGTTGACTTTTTTATTCCGCAGTAATCAAAGGTTTGCTCGAAACCAGACACAGCATTCTCAGGCTTGAAGTCTTTAAAAAGACGGGAAGTGGGTGCCCCATTCGTGTAAGCGGCGTGTTCGATTACATCCACCACTGTCGGCTGCGTTACCCCGGTAATCACCGGAACACCCGGTTTGATGATGCCGGCTTTTTCGGCTGCAATCGCTTCCAGCGTTGAGCCCAGATACTCAGTGTGTTCAAGATCAATATTGGTGATTACTGAAACAAGGGGAACGATAACGTTCGTGGAGTCAAGCCGACCTCCCATTCCAACCTCTATTACGGCAAGATCAACAGCTTCTTCGGCGAAATAGATGAATGCAAGTGCCGTCGTCACCTCAAAAAAGGTGGGGCTTATGGTGGTATTGAAATTCTTGTTGAGATCATCGCACGCCTGCCGGATCCGCTGCGCCAATTCAACAACCCTCTTTTCAGGAATCGAATCGCCGTTGATACGGATCCTCTCCGTGAAACTCACGAGATGGGGAGAGGTATACAGTCCGACACGGAGCCCGGATGCGCGGAGCATACTAGCTATAAAAGCAGATGTTGAGCCCTTGCCGTTCGTGCCCGCTACGTGAACAGTCTTGAATTTCCTATGAGGATTCCCTAATCGCTCCAGAATTTGTACGCTGTTCGACAGCGCCAGTTTGATGCCATGTTTCTGGAGCGAATAGAGATAGTCAATGGTTTCCTGATAGAGCCGGTCAGAATACATTGCTCATTGCCAATCCTTGAGAACGAGATTTTTCCCCGCCGTGACTCGGGATCGATTATTTCTTGTGCACTGCTACGGTGAGGCAGTCCGCGAAGGAGCCGTTTCAGGTG
>JAWOMQ010000175.1:0-66933 GCA_033852415.1 Bacteroidota bacterium | reverse complement strand
CCTACTATGCCGGGATTGTTGTCTGCGCCGCCGCGATCGTCAGCGGCATAGCCCTTGCCTTCATAAGGTTCTTCCGCCCGCAAACCGCACAGGCTGCAAATCGGGATGCCACGCCCCCCGCAATCTTCATTGAGGATCAGCTTGACCAACGGCTAAGCCAGAGTAAAAAAAATGATCCCTTGTGAGAGAGAACGCCTGTTGAACTTCCTCAATATTTTCTCTATTATTCGACACTGCACAGCGAAAACGAGTCCGGATGAAACGTGGAGGGGACACGATCCGGTATTGTGCCATCGCCGATATCACCCTATCCTGTTTCCGTGATGTTCGCATTCATCCGCACCGTATAGATCGGACCTTCTCGTGATAAAATGAACGAACTCTCGATTGATAAGGAAGCAGCCGGCATAGATCGCACTGCGGTCATTGCATGGTCGCTTTCCTGTATTATGTTCATTCTGTACGGTTTGGGGATACTCTATCCAACAATCTTCACCTGGGGATTCCACGCGTTCGGATTTCTTCCCGCATACACATTTCCGCTTGCTTGCATACTCGCTGTGGGAACAGCGTTCGCCCTCTGGAAAGACGGGGGCAACCGTTTCAGAAAGGTGCTCGACATACTCTCCCATCACCAGAGGTCATCGACAATCACTCTGTTCTTGACGTTAATCGCACTTTCGGTCCTCCTCAGAGTCCGTGCCCCCTTGCTGGGAGATGGATTTTTTCTTGTTAAGAATTTTTCTGATGCCTTTCGCGGTCAGGCGCCGGTCTATTTCCGGGATGAGCCTCTCTCAACTGGCTTCTTCTGGGTCGTGTTCCGGCTTTTTGGTCCGCCGACGACATTTCATGGGTTTCTTCTAGGATATCTTTTGGGGGAACTATTCCTCGAAGCGGGCTTTTTCATTTTCACAGTAATGACTATTCGCCTTCTGACAACTGAACCAAAAGCTCAACTGCTTGGGACTCTGACCATTTTGGGTCTCCCGTATGTCCAGCTTTTTTTCGGCTACATCGAGACCTATAGTGTTCAATTATTTTGTATATCATTGTATGTTTACGTTGCAGTCCTAAACCTCAGGGAAAGAATCCCGTTCTGGATTCTTCCGCCCTGTTATCTCTTGCTGTTCCTCAGCCATTACAGTACTGCGTTCCTTTTTCCTTCGCTTGTGTACCTCGCTTACAATGAACTACGATCACGCGGATGGAAGGACGTGGTGCTGGGTTTCGGACTTGGCGGTGGGATTTTTCTATTCATCCTTTTTCTGATCAATTTCGATATCGATCCCTATACAACCTCGGTTCCGCATCATCATTACTTATCACTCACACCAGCTCAAACCGCAGCAGACGCTGATACCGAGGCATATACGATGTTATCTCCCTATCACATCTTCGATCTTGCAAATTATCTCATTCTTATGGGGACCCCTTTTTTGTTTACTCTGTTTCTGCTCCGGCTTAGCCATCGATGGCGAGAATTCCTATGGGAGAAAAAGAGATTGTTTTTTGTGATCGCATTCCTCCCCGTGGTGTGCCTTCTTGCGCTCATCAAATTTGACCTTGGCGCAATCCGTGACTGGGATATGTTTGCACCATATTTTTATTTTCTCCCTTTCTTTCTTGTGCTTCATACGTTCGAGAATGCAGATGACCGCACCATACGGGTAAGCGCCTTTGTGGTCGTTCTTCTCATAATCCATTCATGTTCCTATTGGCTGGTTAATGCGGGGGCTCAGTCAATGCTCCGGCGGATTTCAGTTGTTTTCGACCAGCGTACTCTATCGCACGGTGCATACTACACCGCATCGCTCAACCTCGCACAATACTATCATCAGACGGGCGAGGATCAAAAGGCGCTTGACGTGTGGCTCCATTACCGGAAAGTGTATCCGTCGGATCTGCGATCATACGAAAATCTTATATACAACTATCAGAAACTACCCGCTGCAGACGACAGCGCCGTTGACAACGTATTTGCAGACTGGCTTCGGGCAGCGCCGACCGATACTCTTATCCGCAAAATCTGCAGAAATCACTTCGTGGACCGGGGCAACTCATCCTTTCAGAACGGAGACCTCACCAGAGCATCCCGGTTCTTTGAGGAAGCGCTCCGCATCGACACATCATATGCAACCGCCCTCAACAATCTGGGCAGCGTCTACGCCCAACAGGGGAATTCCGTCGCGGCGAGGGATTACTTCTCCCGTGCACTTCATCAGAACCCACAATACGGCGACGCTTTGTATAATCTCGGGAGCCTTCTCCTCGACCAGGGTAACACCAAGGAAGCAGTCCCCTACCTCCGGCAGGCTGCTGCTCTCCACATAAGTGATGCTGTCGCTTTACTCGATTCGCTCGAGCGCGCGGCTGGTCGCCCCAGAAAACGAGGTTCTCCATGAAGGATCCGTTTGCCAGGTCAGGACAGCGAGATTAGTCTGTTTTTTTATATATTGGTAACGTTTCAGCCAAGACTGCCATGAAACCCCCTGCTCGCGAATTAAGGTTTGCACTAACCGTGTCAATCCTTCTTGTCATCCTCTCGATCGGAGGATACTTTTATCCTGCCGGTTTGAATTGGGCAACTGCATTCTTAGGGTTTCTTCCCTGGCCCGCCATGGGGGTATTCATTCTGCTATCGATGGGAGCGATGATTCTCATACCGAGACCACGCATGGTTCAATATTTCGAGGGGCTTTCCCGATGGGCAGATAGCCGACCCTCGCTGGTTCTCGCAGCAATACTGGTTTTGTTTATAGGTGGCGCAATATTTCTTCGCGTAAAAGCCTCGCTTCTCGGCGATAGTTACACGCTGATCTATAATTTTTTTGATTATCAGAATAGAACGTCGATCCTGGCTCCGTGGCATGAACCTCTCTCGATCTATCTCCTCTACTACGCTGTCCACTGGCTCGGTCCATTCCAGATCCCACAGCTTTACGTTTCATTTTCCATCGCCGAGATTATCCTGGGTTGTGCGTTTATTGTCATCACATTTATGACGGTCAGGGCTCTCTTTACTGATCCTGCACAACGATTGTCAGTTTTCCTCTTCCTTCTGTTTATACCGTACATGGAATTTTTCCTCGGCTATATTGAAATCTATTGTGTATCGACGGTGTTGATTGCACTGTATGTTCTTACTTCGATCCTCGTGCTGCGGGAGAAGAAGTTGTTCTGGATGCTGCCGTCTCTTTATGTTCTCACAACGCTAAGCCATTATATTAATGGACTTCTCGGATTGTCGTTGTTGTACATCATGGTTCTGAAGTTTAAAGAGCGCAAATTCAATGAACTGCTGGCTGGAAGCGGCGCAGCTCTTCTCGTGTGCGCTGTCGTCCTAATCCTTGCACACTTTGATCCGTCCCGGTTGATTGACATAAGCCCGATGAGCCATTACCTTTCTCTTACGTCGGACATCTCTCCGATCAATCAGTATTCTCAGCCGTACACCCTCCTTTCCTTTTTCCATGGACTGGAGCTGTTGAACTACTTTATCTTTATTGCCCCATTTGCTTTCTGTTTCTTTGTGTGGTGGCTCTTTAACCGGGAAATTGCGTTTGCCGATCTGGGGACAACCGGTTTGTGGCTTGTCATCGCGTGGGTCCCCATTTTACTTTTCCTGCTCCTTGCTAAAATAGAGCAGGGATTTGCAAGCGACTGGGACGTTTTCGCAGGGCATTTCTTTATCTTCAACCTCCTGTTCGCTCTCGTGTTTTTCAACCGCCCAAAGACCAGCGGCATGCTTGTCTTCCTTCTCATCGCAGTAATGACCCTGATCGTCTCCTCTCCCTGGTTTGTTCTCAATGCGACGCGCGAACCCAGCATCCGGAGATTTCAATCTTTGTGGGACAAGCGAATTCTTTCCCACATGGGTCAATACACTCATATGCTCCGGTTAACACGTTATTACGATGCAGAGGGTGAATCGGCGAACAACGCGGATGTGTGGCGCCGTTACACCGAGATTTTTCCCGAGGATCCCCGTGGATATGAAAACGAAATTGAAGCGCTTGCTGCGACCGCCCCCGAACAATACGGGCGGCGCGACTCGGTTTACCTTGCATGGCTTAGACTCGATCCCGGGAATGCCGTCCTCCGAGGCGGGTATGCTTCACTTTGTACGACAGAAGGGAATGCAGTTCTTGACGAAGGGGATACTGCGCGATCAATTATTTTTTACAGAAAAGCGATTGCACTTGACTCGACACAATCGCATGCCCTGAACAATCTTGGGAGCGTCTTTGCAATGCGCAACGATTACGGTGCAGCCGTCCCTCTGTTCCAGAAAGCCATTGCAGCCGATTCAAATTATTCCGATGCCTGCTATAACCTCGGTATGATTTTCCTTGACCAGGGGAACAAAAAGGAGGGAGAAGAGCTTATCCTCCGCTCAGCGAAACTGGGGAATAATAGTGCCCGGGACTACCTGAAAAGCCGGCATAGAACGTGGTAGGAAATTCGCGCGCTACAAGCGCGCTCTTCGAAATACAGACCGGCGTTTTGGATTGCGATTCACAGAGGACTCTTCTATATTATGCTCGCCATGCCGAAAAAAATATTTGTTGCCGTCGCCGGTAATATTGGCTCCGGTAAATCATCCCTGACACGCCTCCTCAGCCAACACTATGGATGGAAATCATTTTTCGAATCTGTGGGGGATAACCCTTACCTCTCCGATTTTTATGGTGACATGAACCGGTGGTCGTTTAACCTTCAGGTGTATTTTCTCTCAAAAAGGTTTAATGATCACAAAAAAATCGTTGAGGGCACTGAAAGTGTCATCCAGGACAGATCGATCTATGAAGATGCAGAGATCTTCGCAAAAAACCTGAACATGATCGGAAAAATGGATGACAGGGATTACCGGAATTATGTGGAACTGTACAAAGTGATGATGTTGTACCTCCGACCTCCGGACCTTCTCATTTATCTCGATGCACGCATCGAGACATTGCTCACACAGATCTCGAGGAGGGGAAGAGATTTCGAACAAAGCATCCCACGCTCATACCTCGAACAGCTGCGCGATCATTACAAGGAATGGATCGCACGCTATACCCTCGGTCCTCTCTTGATCATTCCATCCGATGAAGTTGATTTCGTCCACGAACGGGGCGATTTCAACCGGATGCTGCTGCTGATCCAGGCAAAACTCATGGATATTGGGTATCTCGCGGCTTCCGATGAATCCACCCGCGGCGTAAATGTCGCCGGCTGACGCCGGTCCCGGGCACTTCCCTACTCATTGGCCGTCAGAACGTGCGAGTAATCCTTGACGTTCCCGACCAAACCCTTTGCCGCGTTGAGCTGAACATCATCCGCGAAGGAAGCCTGAATCCTCCCCTGATCTCCGTGGTACCTTCCCGCAATCTCAATCCTTAGTGCGTCAATGATGTCCCGCGCGTTCCTCTCCAGATCATTCGCTTTTGATACCTGGAGCATCTTTTCAACCTTATCGAGTTCCTGGACGACATCTTCGCCGCTCTTCGACTTCACAATGACATCACGAAGCTCGCCCAGCTTTGATTCATACTCGTTTTGATACGTAAAGTGCTGTTCGTCAAGGAACGTCCGAAACTGCTGCAGCAAACTGTCGTCACCCAAAACAGGCATGGTCGTCTTGTCCTTGGCAGCCAGGTGAACAGCAAAGCGGAGGAACATCGATCGGCGCAGAAGGGCGTTGTAGATCGAACTGTGGTCCAGTTCGGTCACCTGTGTATCGGGATGAATTCCACCAAGCTCGAAGACTTTTCTCCCTTTCAATGTTTTGAATGAATGCCGCAAGCTGTCGGGAGTAATGGCAAAGACACCGCTGACGTTCTTGTGTTCATAGTCAATCTCCTGAATGCAACGCCCGCTTGGCGTGTAATACTTCGCCGTTGTCATTTTGAGCTCGGTGTTGTATGGGAGCGGACTGATGGTTTGTACCAGACCCTTGCCAAACGTCCGGGTGCCCAGAATAACACCCCGGTCGAGATCCTGGATGGCCCCTGCCACGATTTCGCTCGCACTCGCGCTGTTCCGGTTCACAAGGACGATGAGGGGAACATCCGGTAAGAGAGGTTCTTCATTCGCAAAGTACTTCCGTTCACTGTCGTCTCTCCGACCGCGGGTGCTTACGACTAAACTTCCCTTTGGGACAAACTTTTCCACGACATCGACCGCTTCATCGAGCAGACCGCCCGGATTGTCTCTCAGGTCAAGGACAAACGCTTTTATGTCACCTTTGATTTTCATCTCCTTGATGGCCAACCGGAGTTCATCACCCGCTCCCCGCGAGAACCGATCAATTTTGGCATATGCTACCCCATCACTGACAAAGCCGGAGTAACTCACATTGTGAAGTTGTATCTCTTCCCGGACGAGGACAAACTCAAGTGGTTTGGGTTCGCCATCGCGCTCGACGGTAAGATGGATCTCAGTACCCGGCTCGCCGCGGGTCAAAGCCCGGACATTGTCGGGTCTCATCCCATCGATTTGTTTTCCCTCCACAGCGAGAATACGGTCACCCGGCTGGATGCCTTGCCGTTGAGCGGAGTATCCTTCCATGACTGTCAGAACGGTAATCTTTCCGTCGCGTAATCCAATCGTCACGCCAATGCCGCCGTATTTCCCAGAGGTGATAAGTTCAACTTCATCCCCCTCGGTTTCGTTGATAAAATTTGTATACGGGTCAAGGGTGCCCAGGAGCCCGTCAATCCCGGCCTCCATAAATTTGCCCGGGTCAACCTGATCGACATAGTTCATCGTCACTTCGCGATAGACGCGTCCGAAAATGTCGATGCTCTTATTGATTTTAAGAAAGTAGTCAGCATCCGTATCGTCGAACCTGATAAACGCAAGGGACGCAATCACAAATATTGTCATCGCTCCTATCAGGGTCAATCGTTTCCATCGGTATGTCGGCATTATAAATCCTCCAAACTAATCACGTCGTTGTTGAATAATGGTCCATATTTTTTCATGAATCTGTTCCACAGGGAGTAATCCGTCGAGGAGAACGCACCGTTGAGGTTCCTCCTCTGCAAGGGCGTGATATCCATCGGCAACCTGCCGATAGAACCGCGTGCCTGCCGATTCCATGCGGTCAGGTGAATCTCCGGAAGCCGACTGACGGCGGATGATTTCCTCTACCGGAATTTCCATAATGAATGTAAGATCCGGCGCCAGTCCGGATGTCGCCAGGCGGTTCACAAAACGGACATTCTCGAGCTTCAATCCCCGGCCATAACCCTGGTACGCAGTCGTCGAATCGTAAAACCGGTCACACACAATCACTTTTCCCGTTGCGAGATTCGGCCGGATAATTTCTTCTACGAGTTGCGCCCTGGCAGCGGAAAAGAGAAACAGTTCCGCCAGTTGCGTCATGTCGAGGTGTGCCTTATCGAGGAGGATCGAACGGATCTTCTCCGAGACAGCTGTTCCTCCCGGCTCACGCAGAAAGATCACCTGATCTTCCTCACGTTTCAATCGTTCTACAAGAAGTTTGGCCTGGGTGGACTTACCTGAGTAGTCGATACCTTCGAAGGTGATGAACATCGGAATCATGATTGTCTACTTTGTATAACATAACCAAATTTCAATAATTATACAACTTGGGTCGAAGCGCACGAACACAGTCAACTGTCCAGTGCCAGGATTTTTCCTGATCTCCCGAATGGATGATGGATTTGAATGCAGACATGCTCGAGGGCTGCACTCTGATAGCCCCGGATGCTTGCCTCTCGCTCAAAATTTCCTTAACTTTATTCGAAAATGCGGCAGAACAAATCAAAGAAGGAGCGGTCAGAGCGCGCGAAAAATCGCTCCCAAGCCCCCCGCCGTCAGCGACCCTCACAAACCGAAGGTAAAACAGATTCCCGCAAAGAAGATTCCCGCCTCATCAGTGATGCACTGAACGGAGATCAATTCGCTTATAAGCAGCTGATGAAGAAGTATCATGACTCCATCTACAATCTCATCTATCGCATCATTCACGACAAGGACCAGGTACTCGATCTCACGCAGGAAGTATTTGTGAAGGCCTTCGCGTCACTCAAGAGTTTCAATGACGAGTACGCGTTCTCGACCTGGCTTTACAAAATAGCGACGAACAGCAGCATCGATTATATCCGGAAGCGCAAACTCGACACTTTTTCCATCGATCGCCCCATCGCCGCCGAAGAAAATGAGTACCGGTTCGAACTCCCGGATACAACGTACCAGCCGGACAAAACCATCATACAAAAACAGCGGAGCACGTTGATCGAAGAAGCGGTACAGCGCCTACCCGAAAAATACAGGCGGGTTATTATCATGCGACACACCGAGGAGCGGGATTACGCCGAAATCGCGAAAATCCTCAAACTTCCCATTGGCACCGTCAAAGCACACATTTTCAGGGCCCGGGAACTTCTAAATAAATACCTCCGGGACCGCATCAGCCACTATTGAAACATTTTCCCCCACCTTTCGTAAAGCCAAGTAAAAGATGACTTTACGACCCGTTTATATTACATTAGCCGCGGTTGCTCTGTTTGCCCTTTTGTTCAGCGGTTTCGCCTACGTCTCTTCCCACTTCTACCATAAAGCAATCCCTCTTACCAACGAACGGGAACTCAAAGTAACGCTCGATGCAGGCTTTGGCGATGTTACAATCTCCCGGGGAAAATCTTCGACGATTGTTGACGCCGACATCACGACCGAGAAGGAAAACCCCGTGAGCGATTTCTTCGATTATACACCCCGGGGGGGTATTGGCTATCTTTCGGTCAATACAAATGCGAACGAAGAATCGCATTCCCGCCATCACTCGATTAATTTCGACGGCTTTCATTCCAACACCTGGGATATGAAATTCACCGACGCAATCCCAATCTCGTTCGAACTCGGACTCGGGCTCGGATCAGGAAATATCGACCTCAGCGGACTGGATGTGAAAGATCTGAAACTCTCGGCCGGTGCCAGCTCCGTTCAACTGCGGTTCGATAAACCGAACAAGAGCGTGATCGAGAACCTGACCATTGAATCGGGACTGAGTAAGTTCGAGGGGAAAGGCCTGTGTAACGCAAACTTCAACAGATTGAAGTTCGAAGGAGGGGTTGGATCATACACGCTTGATTTCGACGGAGAATTGAAACGAGAAGTTGACGTTGATATTGAGGTCGGGCTCGGCTCGTTGATCGTGTATATTCCCGAGAACATCGGCGCGAAAATTATTTATGAAAAGAACTGGATCGCGCATTTCGATCTCGATAAAGAATTCAACGAGGCGGAGGAAAACAATTACTACAGCGCGAACTACCGCACCGCGGAAGGGAAGATGAATATCCGCGTGGAAGCCGGACTTGGTGCGATAAAGATCCGCCGCGAACGTTAAATCACTTGCCGAATTGGTAGTACATCCCCCACCGCTGCACGTGCGATAACTCCTCACGCTTCGCCACCGCACTAATCGCCTTGAAATAAGAATCGGTTGCGGTGATTCCCATGAAGAGATTTGTATAGAAACCCTCGCCGAAGGCTTTCTTCGTCCTGCGATCACCCTGCCACATTGTCGCAATGACGGTTGATGATCCGTTCGCAAGGAAGAGGTAGGGTGCATAGCGCTGGAGCCCGCCCGGCCGGTCTGAAATATTGCTGAAAACCAGGATTTCCGGAACAGGCATGTGGAGCATTTCTCCCAGTGAGACGTCCCGTGTACCATACGAGGTGCGTCCATCTGCCAGGACGATGTGGGAATTTTCTGCTACGTCCCGGTCAAGCAGGAATTCCCCGGCGAGGTGGAGAAGATCGTAGGTGGAATCGGCAAGGTGAGTCAGCGTCGCACTCGTGTCGAAGAACATTGCTGCCTTGTCGAAGAAACTCCTGATATCCTTCAGTTCATATTCCACATCCCACGTGGTCGAGCCGGGATGCCCTAAACCTATAACCTTCTTTACCCACATTTCTTTCGGCTGGCTGAACAGGAGTGCGGCCGCGCTCGGTAAATATGAAATGTTTATCCGCTGACCAAGGGCGCTCCCGTCACCTCTAAGCGTGTGCACCGGCAGCCACGAAAAACTCTCAGGCAGCACGACGTAGAGCTTCTGGAGTGCTACAATCTCTTTTGATACCGGTGCTATTATGAAATTGTACAAGACGGATGACAGCTCATTGATCCGACGCAGCGCAGCCGGCTCGGACATCCGCAGGCCAAAGCTGCTGAGGCGCAGCTCACCCATCAGATGCAGATAATCCCCGACCAGAGAAAGGAGATAAGTCCGGTTTACATTGACGTGGATGAGAAACGATGTGTCATTCTTCACGAGGAGAACATACAGCTGATTCTCGAGCGGGATAAATTCCAGGAGGCCATTCCCGGGAGTTAACGCTCCCTGTATTTCATGAAGACCGATTGGCCTCCGCGAAAACATGAGGGAAAAATTGTTATTGACTTTGCCCAGCTCACTGCTGAGTACGCCAATTCTATCGAGATCGGCAGAGATCTGGCGGTCGAGATAGAGAACTCTGACATCCGTTGCTCGCGGCGGGTCATCCTCGAGCGCCTGTTCAGCTTCATTCTCATTCACTTTCATCGATTGGTACAGCCATTGGACATCGGCGACCCTCTGATTGAGATCCTCATGGATTGTTCTCAGCCTGACCCCCGAAAGGAAATCAATGAGGTCATGTCTGTTGACATTTTCTGCAAGGACAAATGCGCTGTCAGCCTGGTTCGCAACACAGAACGCCTTCAGTAAGGGATCACTCCACGTTCTTCCCTCGACCTCCAGGAAGATGTCGAAAAAGTCGTGTCGGGTATTGAACGATTCACCCAAAATGCTCCAGGACTTCTGGTAGTACGCAGCAGCGTGGTCGGCGTCGTTCCGCTGTTCCGCCAGGATGCCCGCGAGAAAGTCCGCAAATGCCTCGCCCCGTCGAAACCCTGCCTGATGACAGCTGTCGGCAATGCGCTGCGCAGCCCGGAGGTACTCTGCAGGGTTGCCATGCGGCTGGCGTTTCCATTCCGTGGCGAGGAGCGCCAGACGAAATACAAAGCTTGAAGCAGTTTTGTGCAGTTTTTGTGCAAGAGCCAGCCCATTGGAATAATATGTTGTGGCATTATCGAACCTCCGCTGGCCGTAAGAAACATTACCGAGTGATGTCCATATCGATAATTGAAGCGGAGTTTGTGTTTCAGCTCCCAGTGCATCAAGCGCCCGGGAGAAGGCATGGAACGCACTATCAGGCATGTCGTTATGTTGTTGCCATACGCCGTATTCATACCATGCATTTGCCCTCCCAAAATCATCATGCAGCGCCGATGCGGAAACATACCAGCGGCGAAATGCCTGATAGATTGCGTCGGGTTTTCCCTGGGCTGCTACAGAACGGAAGAGGAGTGCCTGAAGTGAATCATGCGCGCGCCCCCGCTGGGCAAGGGAATCAATCAGGATCATCTCCCCTAAGGCCTGTTGTTCATCGTCATATCTTCTGAGACTATGGTTTGCGGAAGCCACGGTTGCAAGGGCGGTATACCGGTCGGAGAGATCCCCAAAGAGTTTTGCCTCAGTAGCAGCGTCAGATGCAAGAGTGAACGCATCCGCGCATCGCCCCATGGAGAGGTCGAATTCAGCCAGCTCGATCTGGGCCTTACGTTCGAGCCTTTTCTCGGCGACGTTGTGCGCACATTGCGCCGCGTGCTCGTAATCATAAAGAGCACTGTCATAAACTCCGATTTCACGGTGGCAGCGGGCGAGAAAGAGATACGAATTTGCCAGAGCGGTGTCATTTTGAAGTTGCGAGTTGAGCTGCACGACATCGCGTGCAAGGTTGAGCGCCTCAACATACCGTTGGTCCTTCAGCAATCCTGCCGCTTGTGTCAGTTTGTCAACGGCTTCATTGCCCTTATGCTCCGAACTCCGCCCGCAGCCAGAAAGTATCGCACCGCTCAGCGCCGCAACGAGGAGACCGTACCCGTATGTTTTCAATACCTTCACCATGACAATGTTCATTCCCACCAGGGCGGAATGAATATACCAAAGTCCATTTTAACTTCCAATGCTCCTACCACGTTCGTTTTCAATACACGTGTCATCATTCTAGCCAAAAAATATACTGATTAAAAGCAGACGTTCCCGGATTCTTGTGACCGCTATCACTGACTTTGTTGCGAGCCACCGCGCGTTTTTCTATTTTCACAAAGACCAGGATGGAGAACGTATGAGACAAAAATCAGGTCTGTTAACCGCACGAATCATGATCGCGATCGCGGCCGTGATATTCTTGACCAGCAATGTGCAGGCACAGACTCCGTTTGAAGAAACTCTGCAACAATTGAATTCAATGAATGTTCGCAATTACCTCCAGCCATTTGTCAATACCATCGGCGCTAACCTCAATTCCGGATTCTATCACACTGCGGAAATTGGTGATCTCGGTTTCTATTTTCAATTTCAAATCGTCGGCATGGGAACAATCATTGGGGACGCAGAGAAGGTCTGCACCGGCCTTCCCCCGCAGAGTCCCGGCTATTCCCATAATCCCGTGCAAACCGCGTCGGTGTTCGGCGATAAAGGGACCATTATCCAGGGACCGGCCCCTGGTCTCTCATATCAATTTCAAAACGGGCAGTTCAATACCTCGTTCATGCCGTTCGGTACGCCCCAGGTAACAATCGGCAATCTCTTCGGAACGCAGGCGGTTGTGCGATTTATCCAGATTCCTGAAATGGGGAATATTCCGCGATCCACGTTAGCCGGGGGCGGCATTCGCCACAGCCTGAACAAATATTTTCCCGTGCTCCCAATAAATGTCACGGCGGGCTTGTTCTATCAGAAGTTTACGTTCGGGGATTATGTATCAGCAACTGCGACGGCGTTCGGGTTCCAGGGTAGTAAATCATTTTCCATCGCTACTGTCTATGGCGGGCTTCAGTATGAATCGTCGACCACCTCGCTCGATTATGTCTTCAAAGGACAACCGGTCAGCAAGGTCAGCCTTGATCTATCCGCCACCAATACCATTCGCGCAACAATCGGACTTAACCTGAACTTCGCACTTGTGAACCTGAACGGGGATATCAGCGTCGGTAATGTTACCGCCGTCAGCGCCGGAATTGGATTCGGCATGTAACCGATGATGAAAGGAATCGAGATGAAACGTGTTTCCTCTCTGCCACAGATTAGCGCATGCATCCTCCTCATTCTAATGGCAGGATGCGAAATCGGAACCAATCCGGTGATCCTGGACGGCTCTCCGGTGAGCGTGAATCTCAGCGTTAATCAACTTACCGCATTCTTTGGGGATTCGACTTCCGTGAGTTTGAGCAAGGTCCTTGCCGGGCTTGACAATGAGGTCGACTCCATTAGGTTATTCAACATCACGCTCGTCATCGACAGCACAACCGGGATGGCTCCGGATACAAAGCTCTCGGGATTGTTCATGCTCCGCACCAATAATTCAGGCAGCGATACTCTCATAACGATGAATTCAACCGACATCCGGTCATTTGCAACCGAGCGGTCAATATTCGATCCGAAACTCGCTGACTCCGGCTTCACATACCGCAGCACAGCCATTCTTACGTTGCACGATCTTCTCCGTCAGACGCCCCAACCGACGGTATTTATCGCGTTCGGCGGTGTCGGCTCAACTGCGCCGCTCCATTTTGCAGCACATCTAAAATTGTACACACAGGTTTTTACGACCATCCAGAACTGAATAATCAAGGGAGGCACCACTGCCTGGCCGGCGCGGATTTTACAAATACATCCTCATCCTTGCCGGGTCGTCCGTAATCACGACATCGGTACCGTACCGCAGGGCTCTCTGCAATCGTCGTTGGGTAAGCACGGTAAACTCTCCTACTCGTATGCCGCGCTTGTGTGCCCGCTCGACGAGCGATTTGCGAAGCGACTGTCCGCCGACAATCAGATATTCAACCCCGTAACCCCGGGCATACTTTTCCCATGTTTTGGTCAGAAGATGAAAATGATGGAGAAGCAATCCTGTGGGGAGATCCGGAAGTGATTGCCTGACTCGTCTAATATGTGCGTGATGGAACGATGTTACAAGAGTGGATTTCTCACGCCTGAATTTCCGTATCACTTCGCAGCAGCGATCGACAAGCACATAGGTACGATCAAACCGGTCGGCCTTCAGTTCGACGTTGATCGCGATCCGATCGCCGACTTCTTCAAATACCTCTGCCAGCGTGGGAATTCGTTCAGACGAAAACTGTCTCCCAAACCATGCTCCGGCGCTGTACTGTTTCAATTCCTCCACAGTTTTTCCGGATACTCTGCCGCGGCCCGTGGAGCACCTGCCCAGCAATGCATCGTGACAAACGACCACTACCTGATCGCGCGAGAGCCGGACATCCAGCTCCACTCCATCCGCGCCGTCCTCGATGGCCGCCCGGAACGCGGCGAGTGTATTCTCAGGCGCCCTTGCAGATGATCCGCGGTGAGCAACAAGAAGAGGAGTGCGGAATCGCGACAGCCAGGAGATGCTCACGGTGCCGGGAGGAGCGACAAAATTTCACGCGTGACCCGCGCGATTGGACCGTTCGCATTGACGCTCTTCAGGAGCCCTAACCGTGAGTAATAATCCTTTACCGGCGCTGTCGATTGCTCATACACATTCAGCCGCTTCAGGACAGTCTCCGGCTTGTCGTCATCACGCTGGATGAGCTTCCCGCCACATGAGGGACAGCTGTCTCCTACACGCAAGTGGTCCAGGGCAAGATTGAAAATTTTTCCGCATCGTGTACACGAGACCCTCTTTCCTAATCGTGCAACTACCTCCTGTTTGTCCACTTCCATGTTCACAACCAGATCTATGGCAATTCCCAGCTTCTTCATCAGACCGGTAAGTGCTTCGGCCTGCGGTACTGTCCGCGGGAACCCATCAAGGATAAAACCGTCCCGGCATCGTTCCGACCGCACTACATCACCGATAATTCCTATCATGATATCATCCGAGACGAGATTCCCACCATCCATGACCGATTTTGCCTTTTTGCCAAGCTCACTCCCCATCGCGATTGCTTCCCGGAGCATATCTCCTGTGGAGATATGAGGAACATGTAACCGCCCCGAGAGAAGTTTTGCCTGTGTTCCCTTCCCAACGCCGGGCGGACCAAAAAGTATCAAACGCATACATTTCCTTCCTAATGAGAATCTTTCCGGTTCAGAGCATCCTCAACCCGTTGTATCGCCTCCCTGACCACTTTCACGAGGCGGGGGTCGGTTTCCTCGGTACTGAACTCCTTCAGCCGGTGGAGCACCTCTGCATTGCCTATTCTCGCCATGACATCTACTGTTGAGCGACGGACAAAGTAACTGGGATCCTTGAGATATCGGAATATGTATTGCAGAATATCGTCGCGCCCATTCCATAACGAACCCAGAGACCGTATGGCCTGAATCCGGAGATCCCGGCGATGACCGGGATGCGTGTACGCAATAATTGTATCAATTGCCTCGCGATCGCCGATTTCAGCAAAACACTGGAGCGCCGCCGATCGGATACCCTCATTGTACGAATCGCGCAGAAGCGCCTTACTCAGATACTCCCGGCGATGGACGGAATCCGCCAACACCAGGGAACGCAGCGCAGCTGCTGCGACAACATAGCTCGAATCGCGTTCAAAGGCGTGCGTAAGCGTGCTCACGACCTTTTCGCCCCTGTGCTTTCCCAGAGATGTCACGCTTGCGACCCGTACCCCCGATTCTCTGTCTCCGTATGCCTTGATGAGGTTATCGGTTTCGTCTGTCGATTTAACATCACCGAGCGCCCAGGTCGCATCTCTCCTGACCTCCGGGAAATAGTCCTCGAGCGCCCCTTTTTCAACCGCCATCCTGACTCTGCTTGAGTCGACGACCCATTGAAGCTCTTCGAGAGCTGCCAGCCGGTCCATGCCCTCTTCAGCATGCTGCAGCTGGTAGAGCCATTCATCCAATGACTTCTGAAAGACTTCACGCTTTAGCAATTGACCACCCTTATCGAAAATCACCAGCTGAGGTTGTTGGTATGCCGGAAATGAGAACCGTTCCTCGCGCTGGGTAATTTCAACCCGGTAAGTCTGTGGGACGTCGTGGACCCACACCTCGATATCAACCGGCGTTCGAAAGACAGGTGTAAGCGAGTCGATCTTCTGCTGCTGTTTAACCGTCACGAAAACCGATTGCGTGCTCTTATCCCACGATGTTTGAACGAAAAATTCCGGATACCCGGCATGGTACAACCATTCATCAAAAAACCACTGCAGATTGTAGCCTGTCGCTTCCTCGATAGCAACCTTCAGATCGTTCGTTTCGGCATTATGAAAGGCGAATTTATGAACATAATAATCGAGTGACTTCCAAAAAAGCTCCTCCCCCAGTACATATCGGAGCATATGCAGGACGCAAGCTCCTTTTTGATAGATCCTGTTGTCAAACAATTCCATTGGATTATTATACCGATCACACACGGTCGGCCTGCGGCTGTCGAACCTATCGCTGTTCACAACGAGTTGCTGGGCATCGTGCAGAACTTTCGCGCCCACATCGTGTCCGTGAGCATGTTCTTCATATGCCATTTCGAAGAACGTCGCGAATCCCTCGCTTAACCATGCGTGCGACCAGTCCCGGAATGAGACAAGATCCCCCCACCATTGATGTGCGAGCTCGTGAGCAACGAGCGGATCACTCGAATAATCCAAATCGGCCCTCGCGTCGTGGATCGTGTGATCCGTGATCGTCGAGATACTCACATTTTCCTCTCCGCTGAACATAAAATTTTCCACCAGGGCGTGCCCATACTTCTCCCAGGGAAACGGAAAGTTAATCTTCTTCGAGAAATACTCGATCATTGACGATGTGTTACCGAACGAGCGCACCGCATCGTCTTCCTCGTGCGGGTAGACGTAATTTTCAATCGGAAGTGATCCCGCAGAATCTTCGACATTGACGTATTGAGCAACCGCAAGCGAGATGAGATACGAAACATGAGGTTTCGATTCAAGCCAGTGAAAGGTTGCAGTATGATGCTTTTTATCGAGTGTCTTCTCCAATAAGCTGCCGTTGCTGACCGCGGTCAGTTGATCATCAACGGTCACAATTGTTTCACTCGTGGAAAGATCATTCGGGTAATCGTAACAGGGGAACCAGTAATGATTATCTTCCGCCTCTCCCTGCGTCCAGGCTTGCCACTGTCCGCGGGGATTTCCGCTATCGGGTTGGATAAAATAAAGTCCCTTTTTTGGATCGACCACTGAATATTTGATGTCCAATGTCAGCGTGTCGGTGAATGTATACGGTTTACTCAGGCTAATGGAAAGGGTGTCACCACTGATCGAGGACACAAGCGGTTTATCATCCAGAGTAACGCGTGAAACCTGCAGGTCTGCAGCATCAAACAGAACCGCATCGAACTGCGGCCGGAGCGGCGTCAGTGTTATCACCGCATCCCCCTGACATGTTTTCTTCCTGGTGTCGATGGAAAGGATCAGCTTATAGTGGACGACGTGATAAGACCGCTCGCGCGTCAGATGACGCGGAGGGGGGGCCGGTTGCGCAAAAAGCGTTGTACATAATAGAGTCAGAAAACACCACAAAAGTTTCTTCATGAAATTCACCGTGAGTGCGAAGCAGATTTGTAATGCATTGTGCGCGATAGCTCAGGATGCCTGACTGCAAGTTGCCCGCACGCCGCAGTGATATCCTCTCCGGCACTGCTCCTCACAAAAACCGTCACGTTTGCGTCCCGCAGGCTGCGGACAAATTGGTCCGCCCGTTCGCCCGGTGTGGGACGCAATGTGGTCGACAGTCCGGTCGGGCGGACAAAATCGATCGTGTGAAATGGGATGATGTTGATCTTACACGGTATTGTCCTTGCCAGCTTCACGAGCCGACGAAGGTCGGCTTCCCCGTCGTTTACGCCGTCAAAAAGAATATATTCGAACGTCACCCGCAGTTTCGTCAGCTTATAATAGTACGCAAGCACCTCCATGAGTGCCGGAAGGGGATACTTCCTATTGATCGGCATGAGAAGCGATCGGGTGCCGTCGTCCAGCGAATGGAGAGAGACAGCAAGTTTCATCTTCCGCTTCTCCTCTGCCATTTTCCTGATCCTGGGTACCCACCCGGCCGTCGAGATCGTAATCCGGCGAGCTGCAATATCCATCGCCGTCGAAATAATCTCCGTTGAATCCATCACATGGTCATAGTTCATGAGAGGCTCGCCCATCCCCATATAGACCAGATTTGTAATTTTCCGGCCCGAGATTTCCGACACCCTTATAAGCTGATCCACAATTTCACCCGTGGTCAGGTTACGAAGAAATCCCATTGAAGCGGTAGCACAGAACGTGCAGTCGAGTGCGCATCCCACCTGGGTCGAAACGCAGAGGGTTAACCGGCGCTGTTCTTCTTCATTGCGCGCGTTCCGGCTGTCAAACGCAGTACTCGGTGGAATAAGGACGCTTTCGATCCGTTTCCCGTCCTCCAGCTCAAAGAGGAACTTCCTGGTCCCGTCACCATGTGACTGGGTATCACCGGTAAGACGCAGTGACCCGATCGAGCCACTCGCATTAAGCACCTCGCGGGTCTTCTTCGAAAAAGAGGACATCACCTCGAACTCGCCCGCACGCCGCCGGTACAGCCACTCAAACAGCTGCTTGCCGCGGTATCTCTTTTCGCCGATCGACTCGGCAAATTCTTCGAGCTGCGGAAGGGTCATCCCCATGAGATTTTTCTTCATCACATCACTCCAAACTGGGTAAAATGTAAGAAATGCACGTGAGGGATGCAATAAACGCTTTGAAAAGAAGGGCGAAAGTCGCCTACCTCAGTATACCAGCATGAATGGAGACAGAACGGTGGCAGAAAGAAGAGGAGAGTGGTACCAAATCAGAGACGCCGGACTTATCAGAGAATCTCAATAATTTTTTCCCGGCTCGAATCTCCCTTACGTATTGAAATACTCCTTTTCGGTTTCCTGAAATATTCGGCGAGGAGTTCTACAACCATATCGTTCGCCTTCCCCTCGACCGGAGGTGCAGTAACGCGCACCCGAAAAGAAGTATCATCGATTTTGATTACTTCATTCCTTTTTGAGCGTGCAGTAACATGAACAGATATCCGCATATATGGAATATAAAGAATTCCCTCCTCACACATACGAGAAAGCCGCGGCTGGCAATCCGGCCGCGGCTCCAGATGCGAACATTACAAGCTTTTATTTCTCGAACAGATCCTTGGCACTCACAACCCTGGATTGCTCTTTATTAATGTTCAGTGGAAATACCTCGATGAGCTTATCTTCATCCAGGATATTCTGAGTCACAGCCGACGCATACTTAATGGGTGAAGCCGTATTTGCGATCATCGCGTCGAGAAAATCCTTCCCCTTCCCTTCGTCTACTACGACGGCAATCTTGACATTACTCGCATTCAGGTATTTTCTTATCACGGCATTGACATCGTCGACAGTCAGGGTCCTGAGTTCCTTGTCGAGCCGATCAATGAAGTAATCTGTTCCATAGAACTCCGAATCCATTTTGTACCCAAGACGCCGGCTGATCGTCGCAGCCCATAGTTTGGAATAATTCAACACAAACTTGCGCGTGATCTCGAAGTCCTCTGTTGACAGCCCTTTATCGACCAGGTTTTTTAGCTCAAAGAGGGCGTTGCGGATTGCAAAATGGGTGTTCTCGGGTTGCAGAGGTCGCAGCCAGATGCTGAAAAACTGCTGCCGCAGAGGAGTGTTCACCCGGGGAAATGGTGGTTGGCCAAGTCCGCCGACAAATTTCTCGGCGTAGGAGTAATCCCCATAGTTCAGGCCGCGTTCTCCTCTGAGATGGTTCATCAACACGCCGGTGAATGTCCGGTGTTCACCAAAATAGGAGTTGGCCAGAAACAGCGGATAAAAATCCTTGTCCTTCCTGTTGATGCTGATCGGAAATCCCATCGAAACCGCATATGCGCGGGTTGGTTTCTCGACGACAGTGACCTCCATGCCTTTCACCGGCGAAACGGGTGGGAGCGGGACTTCCTTGAACTCTCCTGCCGGGAGCGAGGAGAAATCCTTTTTCATCGTCTCCTGCAGGTTGTCCGGATAACCGCCCGCCAGCCCGATCCAGAAATTTGCCTGCGTGTATGTTGTCTTGTAATAATTTTTGACATCATCCAGCGTGATAGCGCTGATTCCCTGTACCGTCCCGTCCTCAGTTGTTCCATATGGATGGTTGACAAAAATCATCGCATTCAGCGTTTGTTTTCCAAGCTCTTCATCGTTTGTTGCACGAAGAGTGTTCTGGAGATAGTTCAGGTGCAGATCCTTCACACGCTGGAAATCTGCCGGATCAAAACGGGGTCCCAGGAGTAGCTCGGAGAACAGTTTGTAAAATCCGTCGAGATGATCCCGGTGGATACTCCCGATGAACGTCGTGATTTCCTGGTCAGTCTGCACATCGATGCTCGCCGCCCAGGGGTAGAGTTTGTCCACAACCTGGGAATAGGTCAGATCCTTTGTGCCGCCGTTTGCGATGAGGTCGGCTGTGAGGGAATTCAACCCCTCTTTACCTTTCGGATCATTGATGGAACCGGCGCGAACGATAATCCTGAATGCTATAAGCGGTGAACTGGGCAGGGAAATCGTCGTGAACCTGAGGCCCGTCTCGTCTTTGGCAAAGAGTTCTGATGTCGGTACCATAAGCACTATCGTCAATGCAAGTAAAAGAGTGATTGTCTTCATTGTTTCACCTCCTTTTCTTCCTGTGTCAGGAGTAAAACTGTTCGGTTAGTAGGAGCAAAATATTTCTTGGCGACATTCATGATATCATCGGGAGTCACTTTGTCGTACATCGCATACAGTCGATTAATGGACTCGGGATCTCCCGTAATACTGATATAATGAGCAATCTCATCTGCTACCCGGTCAGGGTTATCGAGACTCATCGCAAATTGGTACTTCACATGCGATTTGATGGAAGCCAGCTTCTCCTCCGATACCTTCGTCGTCGCTGCATTCCCGAATGCCCCATAGATCGCATCCCGCACGACATTAATGTTCTTTGGATCCTTGACCCGTGTAAAGACATAGAACAAACCCGGATCGCGGTTTTCGGACATATCCCCTTCCACAAACTCCACCAGCTGATCATTCACGACAAGCTTGCGATAGAGATCAGAAGTTTCACCAAAGGTTACGAGCGACAGAAGATTCAGAGCGGCAAAATCAATGTCCTTATCGCTGCACGCCGGGACGTGGTAGGCAAGAGCGAGAATTGGCAGAGTTTTCGATTTCCACGGAAGATCGATTTTGATTTCCGCCTGCTGCTGTGGTTCTGCGGGCACCGCAAGCTTGTAGGATCCGGCTTCCCATGCGCCGTAGTACTTCTTGGCAAGCTCGATGAGTTTATCCTGATTAAAATCCCCGACCACGACGACGACACAATTTTCCGGTCTGTACCACCGCTTGAAAAATTCGAGACTATATTGATACTGATTGGGCATGTTCTCGATGTCTTTCAGGAATCCCATCGTGGTATGCTTGTAGGTATGTTCGGTGTACGCGGCATCGCGGATTTTCTCTTCAATGCTCTGAAATGGATTGGACGAGTTCTTGTTATACTCGCCGAGTATCGCTCCGGCTTCTGTCTTGAATGCATCTTCGGAATACTTAAGATTCATGAAGCGATCGGATTCAAGCTGCATGATTGTTTCAAGCGCTTCTGCGCTGGCGACAGTGTGGTAAATTGTCTGATCATCAGAAGTGTACGCATTATTGTCTGCACCGATTGATTTGAGGATGTCATTGAACTTCTGTTCAGGAAATTTCTCGGTCCCCCGGAACATCATATGTTCAAAGAAATGGGCAAACCCCGATTTACCCGGCTCAACCTCGTTCCGCGAACCGGTTCGTACCACGGTATAATACGCGACAATCCCCGGACTCTCGAACGGGATGGAAACGATTTTAAGCCCATTATCGAGCGTCACTTGATTGATCGTGTATGGAAATATTTTCCCTTGCCCGCTCTCATCCAGTGCAACCGCAAACACCATTGGAATGAACACGAGCAGGAGAACAGTAAGACATCGGAACATGGTATCCTCCATGAGTGACAGGATTATTGACTGATAGTTTAGAGTTTTGTGTTAACCTGGAAATGAACGCGCGCAGCAAAAAGAAGAAGATCTGCGATTGCAAATATACGGTTCTCTCGCAAATTTGTTGCCGAAAGATAAGAAAATAGGAAATGAGATGCCATCTCCCCATGTCACGGGATAGGGAATGATCGGGGCATCATGATGTAAAGGAACATTAATTCAACTTCAGATCGCGCCCGGTAAGAAGAAGAAATGCCTTCCGGTAAAGTTCTGATGTTTTGATGATGACGTCTTCCGGAAGAGCGGGAGGAGGCGGTTGTTTGTTAAATTTGATCGAGAGAAGATAATCCCTGACGAACTGTTTGTCAAAACTTTCCTGTGGTCTTCCCGCACGGTATCTATCCATGGGCCAGAATCGCGATGAATCAGGAGTCAACAGCTCATCGATCAGAATGAGTTTCCCGTTGTACAGACCGAATTCCATCTTCGTATCTGCAATGATAATTCCCCTGGTCTCAGCATATTTCACCGCTCGATCATAAATCTTCAGAGCGATCGATCGCGCCTCTGCACTATTTCTCTCCCCCGCCATTTGCGCCGCCTCCCGAAAGCTGATATTCTCGTCGTGACCTTTCTCCGCTTTCGTTGCGGGCGTAAAGATTGGCTCCGGAAGCCTGTCCGACTCGACGAGACCCTCAGGGAGACGGATCCCACAAACAGTTTTCTTCTCCCTGTACTCAGCCCAACCGGACCCTGACAGATAACCACGGACAACACACTCGATCGGGAGCGGCACGGTTTTCTTAACAATAACACTTCTGCCGGCAAGCTCATCGGAATATGGCCTGCATGCTGCCGGAAATCTTGCCACTTCGGTCTCGACAAGGTGGTTTTCTACAATGTCTTTGGTAAGATCGAACCAGAAATTGGATATTTGTGTGAGAATCTTTCCCTTCTGCGGTATCGGCTGTCCCATGATGACATCATATGCCGATAACCGGTCTGTGGCAACGATGAGCAGATGTTCCCCCAGATCATAAACATCACGCACCTTTCCTCTCTTGAGGAGTTTCAACGTCGCGAAATTCGTTTCAAATAGGCTGTCCATAGGTTTATCCAGGGAGGTCATGTTTGGGATTTGAACTTACGGGGTCGTTCATTTATCCTCGTTCCCTACTGACGTATGATCATGGACAATTCTCCAGCCAACAGGAAACTTTCTAAGAATGAGCGTAAATACTCCCCCCGGTTGATCCTTCTCCCGTGCTAATTTCCAATGTCCAAACACCCATGCAGATTTTTTCGACAACGACATAATCTCAACATCAGAAAATTCAAGCTTCCCCATCTTCGCGGGTGTATCATACGTCTTTTTATATTTCTCAAAGGTTGCCTTCCACCCTCGCTGTATCTTTCCGCCGCTCGTGAAGATCAAACTATCTGACTGCCAGTATCCCTCCATATAACCTTCGATATCCCCGCGATTCCAGGCAGCAATCTGACGAGCCAGAAGTGAGTCGATCTGAGCTGTTTTCTGACTGAACGATTGTTGGACCGCCAGTGCTGTGCATAGTCCCAATAGAACGAGTTTGATTTTCATATGGAAACCGGGTCAGTGAGGAATATCGTTTTTAGAAACTTTCCCATCCTTCATCACAAACAGAACATTTTGTATGACGGTGATATCCTTCAACGGATCACCCTGAACTGCGACAATATCCGCGAACGCGCCGGGGGAAATTTCTCCGATCTTTCCCTGCATATCCAGTAATTCAGCTGCAGTGGAGGTTGTGGACTTCAACGCCTGGAGCGTTGTCATTCCATCATCGACCATTCGTTTGAGCTCAACTGCCTCATCAACGTCCCATTTGAAGCCGCCCACATCGGTTCCAAATGCGATCTTGACGCCCATCTGAACCCCCTTGGCAAATGCTTCACGCTGGTGGTTAATCATTTGTTTATAGATCGGGCGGCCTTCTGCCGCTCTCCCTTCCGCAACATACTCCGTGACAAAGAGTGTCGGGCACCAGAAAGCGCCGTTCTTTTTCGCCAGACCAAGAAGCTCTTCATCAAACCCATCCCCGTGCTCGATCGTGTTAACGCCGGCGCGGAGTGCATTTTCAATGCCATCCCTTCCGCAAGCATGGGCGGCAACCTTTTTGTGAAGTTTATGCGCTTCGTCGCAGATGGCTTTCAATTCCTCATAGGTGAAATTGAGGATACTCCTGAGCGAGCCGTCATCGGTGAAATAATAACTCCTGTCGGCATAGACTTTGATCCAATCGGCGCCGTACTGGACTTCCTCCCGGACGGCTTTCTGGCACTCATCCAGACCATCGACAACCTGAAGACCGTGCGGCACGGGCAAATCCCAGGCATACCCGAGCAAGGGATACGCACCGGTTACATCGAGGGCTCGTGTCGCGACAAACATCCGCGGACCATCGATAATTCCGTTTATGATCGCCCGCTTGATGTCGACATCAGCATACATGGCCCCTTCTGTCCCGACATCCCTGATCGTCGTGAAACCGTTCCGCAGAGCAGCTTGTGCCGCGACCGCTCCCCGGAGCGTCCGGTACGGGATCGATTCCTTGAGCAACTGCTCATCATAATCAGCGGATGTTATATCGCCCTGCAAGAGAACGTGCGTGTGGCAGTCGATAAGTCCGGGCAGCACGGTCATCGTGCTCAGATCGATAAGTTGAGCATCAGCCGGAATCGAAAGGTCCGCACCCACCTTTCTTATCGTGTTCCCTTCAATGAGAATGACCGCCTTGTCAATGAGACGATCGGTCTTTCCATCAAAAAGCCGGCCGCACTTGATGGCCGTAATCTTTTGCTGCTGGGGATATGCGAGAGTGGCGAAAATAATTACAAAGAGCGAAACGACAAAGATGGGAATACGCATTGGGATTCTCCTCGGATAATAGGAACCAAGATCGACGTGCAAGCAGAGAACCGATTGGTCTAATGGTAACATGCCCCGGAGAGGGCACGTGACGTCCGGGGACAGGAAAACGTTTACGGTATCGTGTGCGTTGACCGAATTCTGTCAGGAACGATAAATCCGATCACGGTCATTCCGGCTCACACGCCAGATTGAATGCCCCCGTTCGTTCCGGTCACGGAACTTCGCGTTTAACGAGACGATTAATTGTATCAAACAGGTATTCCACGTTATACGGTTTGCTCATCACTTCATTGGCTCCGAGCGACTTACATCGTTCAACGTTCTTGAGATCACCATACCCGGTCAATACAATGACGCGTGTATCCGGAAAAGTGGAATTCAAGAACTGCAGAACCTGGAAACCGTCGAGATATGGCATCTTGAGGTCAAGAATGACAAGGTCATATCTTCGGGCATGTGTAAGGGGGATCGCTTCATTACCGTTCGAAGCAGTGATGACGTCGTAGTCTTTCTCCGAAAGCTGTCGTTGGAGTGAGTTTCGTAACTCATCGTCATCTTCGACGACGAGGATGTTTATCTTTTTATTCGACACGTTGTCTCCTGTCGGTATCACTGACGTTTGCCCAAAGATAAGAAACTTTCTGATAAACTGTAAACACATCCAAATTCACGGGATATCCGGGTGTGGATCCCCGGCGAACTGACGGTCAGTCGCGAAAAGAACAATGGATTTTCACGGCTTGCTTCAGCCGTTTCAGGTATGCGTCTTTCGGAATCTCCCTTGTTCCAAACCTTGCCAGGTGAGGGGTCAAAAACTGTGTATCGAGGAGGATAAAATTTCTTGCCAACAGCCTCTCCACAAGGGCAACGAGCGCGACCTTCGATGCATCTCTCGATGCGCTGAACATTGATTCGCCGAAAAATGCCGCGCCCAGCGCCACACCATAAAGCCCGCCGGCAAGAACATTGTCCTTCCATGTCTCCACGCTGTGGGCATAGCCCATTCTGTTCAATTCGCAATATGTATCGACTATTTCTTCCGATATCCAGGTCTCTTCCCTCTTCGCGCACGACCGGACGACGTCTTCAAATACAGTATCAAGATTAATCTGATAAATCTTTTTCCGGATTACCTGTCTGAGGCTTCTGGGGATCCTGAACGATTCAAGTGGGATGACGGCCCGCGGGTCGGGTGAGTACCATGCTATCTCACCTGACTTTGAGTCCGCCATCGGGAAGTATCCCGATGCGTATGCCTGAAGCAAAAGTGCAGGATCGATCATTCCGTGGAAAAAATAAAAAACTAACCGGCCTTAATCTCCAAAACTTATGCCGACCGACCGCGCCGCAAAGACAAGCTGCGAATCCGGAGGAACGAGGCGCTGGCGGCTGATTGCATCTTCCAGCGGTACCGTTACGACATCGCGTCCCCGTAAGCTCACCATCTTCCCGAATTCCCCTTTCGACGCGCACTGGAGTGCAATCGCTCCGAATTTTGTCCCCAGTATTCTGTCGAATGCCGTCGGGCTGCCGCCGCGTTGGAGGTGCCCTAAGACGGTAACGCGGGTCTCGAGATTCGTCTCCTCCTGAATTCTCCTGCCGACGAGATCCCCAATCCCACCGAGGCGTATAGGATCGGTGCGTTTTTTATCGGTCTCTTTCACGACCATCTCTCCGTCACGTGGCTTCGCACCTTCCGCAACCACGATGACGCTGAATCGTGCCCCCTTGCTCCTTTTCCAGACAAAATTGAAGATGGATTCCCACGAAAAAGCTATTTCCGGAATAAGAATCATCTCAGCCCCGCCGGCAACTCCTGCCCCGAGCGCGATCCATCCTGCGTACCGCCCCATCACTTCGAGCACAATCACACGATGGTGCGAGGAGGCGGTCGTTTGCAAACGATCGATGGCTTCCGTCGCAATCGAAAGCGCCGAATCGTGACCGAAGGTAATATCGGTCGCCTCAAGATCGTTATCGATTGTCTTCGGTACACCGATGATATTCATTCCCATCTTCGCAAGTTTGTATGCGATGTTCATCGTCCCGTCCCCACCCATTGCAATAACACAATCTAGCCCCCACTGGCGATAATTATCCATGACAAGGTCACTGCAATCGGTAATAGCGATTCCGCTTGAGCCCTCCCGCGGGAAATGAAACGGATCGCCTTTATTGGACGTCCCAAGGATCGTTCCGCCGATATTGATGATGCCGCTGACATCGAGTTTCGTCAACTCGCGCATCTTGCCATCGACAAACCCCTCAAAGCCATCGAGGATACCGACAACTTTCGAGCCGAAGTGCAACATCGCGGGTTTCGCGATGCTGCGGATGACCGCATTCAGCCCGGGGCAATCGCCGCCTCCGGTGAGAATTCCTACCTTTGTCAGATTTAGATCCATTGTAATTCCTTTTGGTTAAATCGTCGTTTTGTCACCAGCACCTCCCGGAATCCTTTTCCCTTCACACTGTTCACATTCGCACAGATTCCGGAGATAGGCGTAGGTGTAGATGCCGGTCTGATGACCATCCCCCCAGAAGAACTGTAGAGCATAATTTCCGACCGGTTTAATTTCTTTCAGCTCATTCTGTCCCGGTTTCAGAATCGGGAGAAGATTCTTGCCATCATTCTCCTCGCGTTCCTTCTGGCAGGCAGCGCAGGGGCACAGCTTGCGGAGAACGTACATGTGGTGTTTGCTTCGGTGCCCGTCGTCCCACTCGATGATGAGACGGGTCCCTTCCGAACGGCTGATTTTTTTAGGCACGAGGGTCATGGACCGTCAAAAAATTACTCTCTATACCGGTGTTGGGCTTTCTTCAGCAGTGGGCTTGTTCTGAATCCTGCACACGGTTTTGAATTCACAATATACGCAAACCCGATCGATATCTTTCGGCTCGACCGGAAAAACCCCTTCCGAAATCTTGTCAACATAATCATTGACAAATGCAATCGCCTCAGCGATGACCTCGCGCAGTTTCTCATCCGTGGGGACAAGGATATTGGACCTGGAGCGGGTTTCGAACGCAGCACCGCGGTACTCTTCATTCCCGATGATTACCTCTTCTTTAAAGGGGCTCCTCAATTTGAAATGCGCCGCTGCGGCCGGAGAGAATTTATCGCCGGTTTGTTCTGCAAGGATCTTTTCAATCACATAAAGATAGATGGGCAGCTGCAGGCTCATGCCGGATTCAATCTCATCCTTCCGGAGTGTCGTTGCGCCCGTTTTGTAATCGATGATTTTCAGTGTCCCTGTTCCTACATCGACGCGATCAACCTTGCCGCTTAACTGCACATTTCCCACCCTGACAGGATCTGCAAGGTTCATCTTCGGGTCCGTCATTTTCCTGCTGCCGACTTTCGAACCAAAGGCAACTTCAAAATACGACGGGCGGAGGTTATACTCACGGGACCGCTCGAATTCGAGGAACTCATTAAGTATTCCCTTCCGTTGGTCACTCCCAAGGATCAGATCCTTCTCTACTTTCCAGAACGCTTCGTCAGCAACGAAGCGGTCAAGTTTGGCAGCGGCAATCCGCCGCATATCTGCCATTGCGCTGGAAAAATCTGCGTCGTCGCAACCACCCAGAGAGGGTAAACCTTTGCTGCGCCGTTCGGTGTAGAATTCAAATAGTATTTCATGGATTATTCCTCCACGCTCAGCACCTGAAATACCCTCTTCAGGTTCTTCTCTGAAGCTCAGGCGAAGAACTTTGTCCGCAAAAAACTGAAACGGACACCTTCCGTATGATTCCAGTTGAGTTACAGAATAGACCCTTTCCCGCAGCGATTTGAGTGCTCTTGATGCTTCGGGCGACAATTTTCCGGAGAGAATTCCCCGGTACTCGGGAAGACCGACATTCCGTTCGCGACTGTTTTCCACCTCTATCGCTTCGCGCATATGACCAATGGTTCCGGCTGCTTCGGGATCGCGAACCATTTCCTCACGAATTGCATCCGGAAGCTCAGAACCGCGAACGCTCAGGATTTCACCTGCGTGCCGGTACATCTCCTGACGGGAAAACAACGGCTCGCTGAGCTCCGACGGAGTGGATCCGCGCAGGTCCTCGAACCGTGCGACCGAGGCAAGTGCATCGATGTACGTGGAAGCTACGAGTTCACGGTTCGCATCGCGCCTCGGCGTGGTCAGGAACAAGCGCTTCTTGAAATTTGTCGCAACCTGGTAAAAGAGATATCGATGTTCGACAGGGTGTAATCGTTCGGCATGCTCCCGCCGGGCCTGGCTGAACAAGATTTCGGGCTGATATGCCGGAGGAAATTCTCCATCTACAAGTCCTGCAATAATCATCACGTCGAACTCGAGGCCGCGCGTTTCCTCGAGGGTCGTCACCTGAACGCCGTATCCCCATTTCTGCCGGATATTATAGAGGATTTGAGGAATCGCCGTGCGCAATGTATCGAGATAATAGGAGAGCGGTTGAAGAGTTTGATTATCCGTTTCCGATTCAAGGAGATCCAGATATTCGTCTATAAAATAAAGAAACTTTTGCAGACCCCGGGCATCCTTCTCGCGCTGTTCATCCTCGAGAGCACGATGAGAGGCAGCGAGGATATTTTCCGCGACATGCAGATGCCCGAGAAGCGCCAGCACGCGATCCCGGAAATCAGCCGGGCGCATCGTTTCGCGGAATGGCTCAAGCAAGGATGAGAGACCTTCGAGATCCCGGGCGGCCTTGCCGAGGCCTTCCCGCTCTGCGCCCATCCGCCACGCCTCAACCTCGTCATCGGTTGTCGCGAGAATCTGTTTGATCTCCGCAAGACGTCGCTCTATGCGCTTTGTCCATGTGGAATAACCTGCGCTGACCCTGAGGCCGGTACCGATTCCATAAAGGTTGCCGGCATCGATCCGGTGATCCCCTTCTCCAAAGCTGAAGAACGGCGTTGTCAGGGCCCGCATGACGTCCCGAAGTCTGAAATTATTTTCACGTACCGCCAGAAGCGAGAGGAGCGCGGTGATGCACGGCGATTGGTCAAGAGAGAACCGATCCGTGATGTTTGCGGGGATACCGTATTCCCTGAACACTTCGTGAAACAGGCTCGTGTATAAGTCGGGCTTAAACATCGCGACGCATATTTTACTCAGGACTGTCTCAGGGTTTTCCTGGTGGATCCGTTTTATGATCTTCGCGATTAATTCCACTTCCCCCTTGCGGGTTGGAGCATCGTAAAGGACAACCCTGTCGCGAAGATCGAGCCCGGGAGATTTGCGATCCTCGGCGAAGAGGTAGCGGGCACAATGGAAGGAAAACGTACTGCCGCGGAATGTTTCTTTTTCGGCCAGCGCAAATCCGATTTCAAGAAATTTTCTGTAATTGATTTCGAGATGGCCAAACACAGCATCGTTGCCGCGAAAATAGTCAAATGAAATGATCGTACCGAAACCGCCAAGGGCTGTAAGATTGGCGATCATTGTCAATTCAGGATCAGAGAAACGGTCGAACCCTGAAATGACAATCAAATCCACATTGGGAAAGTGCATCCGAACAGCCTTGCCCGCCGTTTCGTCCCATTGCTCATTAACGATTTTGAGAAAACCGGCTGTGTCGACATACATAGAACCAAGGAGTCGCTCGTATTCCTCATAGATCGTCAGCAGATCGTGGAGTTTCGCCCTTTCGCCCCCATCTGCCGTGTCAAGTTCGATGGCAAGGAGAGAGGGATAGACGCCTTCATTCTTCAGTTTGTTTATGACATTGATGATCTTCTGAAATGTCCCGCTCTGGAGAACCCGTGTTCCGCGCTGAGGTTTAAAATACCGGAGATCCGGCGCCCGGTTCTTGATTGCGCGTGACAGAAGTACCGCCTGGGACGGACCGTCGATAAACCGCCGCGGTTGAGCAATCAGATTGTGGAGTTCGACGGCAAGAGTCTCGAGCGTGAAGAGGAAAAAGCGTTCTCCCGTTTGCCGCGGAAGTGCACGAAGATATTTCCGTTCTGCATCGCGGACTTTTCTGTTGGTTGGAACAATGTGGAGAAAGGATGACGCATTCCCTTCGGCCAGACGCTGATCGAGTATTGTCTGGATATCCAGAACTGGGCCGGTTATATTTTTCTGAAGAAGGATTGGCATGGCTGGGGAGAATTCACGGCACCGACCCGAAGATAATGTTCACTTCCAGAATCGCTCAGGAACATACTTCCCAAGGAGCTCCATCAGTTTCCTTCGGGAGATTTCATCCAGATCTTCGTCGTCTTTATCGCGCTTTCTCAGCATTTCAAACTCATCCATGTCCCTGCCGCGAATCTTATGCGAGTAATCGCGCAAGAGTTCGATCAGTTTGTGCTGTTCTACTTTCGTCATGTTTTATCGATGCGTTTGAGAATAATCCAAAAAATGCATTCACTTATGAGCTGGATCCCGGCTCCGATGAGGCATCCCGTGATGAAGAGATTCCGTACGGGGATATCCTGTGCCGGGAAAAGGTCGAATCTCTTCAGCAAAAGAAGGACAGTTGTATACCCAAGCCCGCCGGCAATTCCCCAAAACGGAATCCGTGTCAGCGCCGCGATAATCCGTTTCTGCTTTCCGAGCATCGGCAGGATGGTCAAAGACCAGACGCGGAATGATCCCCACAGGGAAAATGAGACCGAAACTCCGACGACCATCAGGGCGGCAAAGCATCTCAGGGTTAATGCTTCGGTACGTGCGTATCCCCCGAGAAGAATGAGTCCAAACAGTATTCCCATCCCGAAATTTCTAAAGATCCCGATAGAAAGACGGGCTGCGGGATGGAAAAGAAGCATGCTCGGGAGGTTATGGGCGTCCATCGACACGCCACAGCGCGTTTTTTACATAGGGCCACACAACATACCGGAACCCAAAGACATCCTCCGAATGAAGACCCGTAAATTTGTCGGCAAGAGCGACCGATTTGTTATTGGGTTTCACCAGTTCAAGCCGGAGGATATCATTTTTCTGGCGAAGGACGCGATCCGGAAACTGTTGCGCGGTCTCGACACTTGCAGAGTCAAGGACCGTTCCATAGGGCCCTGCCAGCTTCTGTAAGCGGGCACCGCTGTTCATCGGGTATCCGACAAAATCGGCCTCATTCATCTCCGGGATAAATGTTTCCGGATCGATCCGGATAACTTCCCCCATCGATATCGCGATCCCAAATCCGGACGGCGAGGGGAAGTGAAGCCGCTTTGCGATGTACCAGTAACGTTTGTGAATTTCGAATGCTGCGGCGGCCGCCCAGTGCAGCGCCTCAGCCCTCGAACCGTGATCGTTTACTTCCCAGATGAGAACGAACCCGTCGCCGAGGAATTTATGGAATGTGTGCTTGTAAAAGAACGCAAGCTGTATAACGCGGTCATAGACAATTTCGATAATTTTGGTGACCTCGGCGGCAGACATTGCCAGCGACCACTCGGCAAAATCGCGGAGATCCGCATAGACAACCACAACGTCCAGCTTGGCACCGTGGATCAGCGATTGCTGATCCAGAACTGTGAGTTTCCGACTCTTAAGATACATGCGATGTGGGCTCCCGTCAGGCAGCAATGAACATGCTGATATCCCCGGCACCCTCGCGCACAACAATCGGCTGCTCCTCCGTAAGATCGAGAATCGTGGAAAATTCCTGAATGCTGCTCGACTCTCCAAGTATCAGATCGACACGCTTTTCGAACTGCTCCCGGATTGTGTCAGGGTCCGAGATGATGTCCCCCGTTAAATCGAGCACGCTTGCGTTGAGGATCGGATGACCGAGTTCCCTGACGAGCATCTGGCACGTATTATTATCCGGAACACGAATCCCTACAGTCTTGCGTTTCGAAATCATGCTCTTCGGGAGCTGTTTGAGGCGGCTTGCAGGGAGAATAAAGGTGTACGGTCCGGGTATTAATTGCTTCATCAGCCGGTATGCGGTGTTCGAGACCCGGGCATACTCACTGATATGGCTCAAATCGGAACAGATAAAGCTAAAGGTCTTGGATTTTTGCTGGCGTTTCAATTGATAAATTCGTTCAATCGCACTGCTGTTAAAGATACTGCAGCCGATCCCGTAAACGGTATCGGTCGGATAGATAATAATTCCGCCATTGTTCAGAACTTCAACGGCTTTTTGAATATGTCGTCCCTGAGGATTTTGAGGATGTACCTGGAAGTACATAAGCGACGCTCCTTCCTGTAATGATGATCAGTTACGATGAGACTAATGCATGTTCGTCGGAGGTGTCCTGTGATGACGGGGGATTGATCCCGTCGCTGATTTTTTCGAGCTTTCCTTCAAAGCGCGATAAGTGTTTATCCACATCTTCAAACTTCTTCCGTGCATTCTCGATATGGGTTCCAAGGGTGTCGAACACGTCTCTCAGACGCACAACATCGGCGTGCATGCCGCCGAGTGTGTTCTGGAGCTCCCGTGCGCGCTCTTCAATTTTCAGTCCGCGCAGACCCAGTGTTATCACAAGCAGATAGGCGTAAAAGCTATTGGGTGAAACAGGAATAACATGCTGTTCCATGGCGTACGCGTACAAACCGTCGTTCCCCGTCGTTTCCCTGTTGAGGATAATTTCATAGTAGATATTTTCCGCGGGAACATACATGAGTGCAAACGGAAAGGTGCCTTCATCGGGAAGGATATATTTCCCCGCAATCGCGTCGATATGTTTCCTGACATCCCCGACAAACGCGCGCTGCGCCGAGCGTCTGTCAGGGTCAGCTACCGCTTCAACCATTTTTTTAAAGTTCTCGAGAGGAAACTTTGAGTCGACAGGGGTCAGACGGTCAGACGTATGAATGACCGCATCGACAATCGTTCCATTTCGGAATCTGTATTGCATGGTATAATGCTCAGCCGGAAGCACTTGCCTGAGGAGATCTTCCAGGAGGAATTCGCCTAAACCGCCCCGAAGCTTCGGAGCTCTCAAAAGATTGTCAAGTTTGGAGACGCTTTCACCCAGGTCCTTTATCTCTTCGGTTGCCTTTCCCAGTTCACCGAGGTTCTTTTGGACATCTCCAATAACTCTCGCTGCGTGATCAAGCCGGCTCCCGACATTCTGGGTTTGTGACTGCAGCTGAGTTGAAACCATTGCTAGCTGCTGATTGAGATTCTCGGTGACAGCACGAAGATTCTCGCGGATTTCACCGCGGAGGGAATCGGTCTGCTGCTGGATGAGAAGTAACGTTTGTGTGGAAGTCTGAGAACCCGCCTGGCGTCTCACAAGCAGTATGGTGAGAACGCATAGAGCGACGAGGATACAAATGAGGACGATTTCCATTAACATGATTTAAAGAGTTTTGAAGGAAAAAATGGAACCATGGGAAGGGAAATCTTCATTTAAAATATTCTAATAAATAATTTGGAGAAGTACAAGTAGCTCTACGTCATTGTTTTCCCCCCGTTCCCGTGCTTAATCCACATATTCTATTGAGAAGGACAGGCTCTCAGCACCAAATCTCGTTGATGGCATTTCGGGGGGTCTCCACAGGATTTTTTCCCTTTTAGATTGCAAAATTTGGCCGGCTGTTATTCTCGTTGGTTCAACCCAGAAAACGATTTGTCCTTATCCGTATCGCTGTTCCTTCCAGGGATCGGCAGGTGTGTTGTATCCGTTTTGCTCCCAAAAGCCGGGTCGGTCCTTTGACATGAATTCCAGTCCGTTCACCCATTTGGCTCCCTTCCACGCGTATCGCAAAGGAGTAAAGACCCTCATCGGTCCACCATGTTTCTGCGGCAGTGGCTGTCCATTAAATGTATGGGCAAAAATGACATCCTCGTTGAGCATGACTTCAATCGGCAGGTTGGTCGTATAGCCGCCATAAGCATGCTGCATAATATACCTGGCGGAGGGTTTAACCTTAATTTTTTTGATGAGGTCTTTAAAGAGTACTCCTGTCCATTGATCGTCAAACCGGCTCCACTTGGTCACGCAATGAAAATCAGCACGAATGGTTGACTGTGGGAACTGCATAAATTCCTCCCATGTCCAGACCAGATCTTCTTCAACCTCCCCAAAAACTCGAAACCGCCATTCGGCGGTCAATATAGTGGGCGTATCTCCATACGTGAGTACCGGAAACTTCTCTGTAAAAAACTGGCCCGGCGGAGTTTTCTCCCGGCCGTAGGAGTTGATGCCTTCTATTTTTCTATTCCTGTCAAATAATGCCATGGTTATTTTCTACTTCTACCTTTTCCCTTATCCTTTTTGCCCTTGAGTCCTCCACCATCGTGCCCCTCCCCCTTCATCATCCTGAATGAATGGAAGAGCGCTGGAAAAACAGCATGCATACCGTCTTCGGCGCCTCCGCGTGAGCCCGGCAAGTTCATAATCACTGTTTTTCCCCTGACTCCGACCACACCGCGGGAAAGCATTGCCATCGGCATTCGCGCCTGTCCGTACGAGCGGAGGGTCTCTTCGATCCCGATGATGCGCCGGTCAATCACTGCAAGCGTGGCTTCAGGAGTCACATCACGCGGACCGACACCCGTACCACCGGTCGTTATTATGAGATCGACCTTCTTCTTGTCGCAGAGGTCTTTCAGTTTCTTTTCGAGCAGATGCCGATCATCGGGAAGTGTTTCGTAGAGTGTAACATGAGCAGAGTAATCAGTAAGCTTCTCAACAATCAATTTCCCTGAAGTATCTTCCTTCTTCTTCATCGAAACGCTGTCACTCATGACGAGCACAGCGGCATTAAGTCCCGCCCCGGTAATTTTCAGAGAGGACTTTCCGCCTTTCTTCTCCAAGAGGCGGACCGTGCGAATTTCCATCTCCTCATCGATAATCTTGAGCATGTCATAAAGAGTCAGGGCTGCAGCTGAGACGGCAACGAGCGCTTCCATCTCGACTCCCGTTTTCCAAATAGCTTTCACTTCAGATTCAATAGTGATTTCGCCGGGATGAAGGTGGATTTCCAGTGCAATGAAATCGAGGGGAACCTGGTGACAGTACGGGATGAGCTGGCTGGTATTTTTTGCCGCCTGTATCCCGGCAATTCTCGCCACACCAAGCGGGTCGGCTTTGGGAACGTTCCCACTCTCAATCGCCTGAATAGTCTTTCGGCTTACAGCAAGCACTCCAGTCGCTCTCGCTGTTCTTAATGTGTTCGATTTTGGGGTTACGTCGCGCATATTTTTTGTTTCAAATTACAATGGACGGGGCCAAAATGCAAATCGAGTGAGGAGGAGAAAGCTAAGTCCATCTCAGCGGTTTAATAGCACCCCGAGAAGAGCGTTAGTGGGGTCTTGGGGACGGTCATAAATTGCAAACCCCGTCCAAAACCGGACAGGGTTTGCTCAAATACTGCACACCAGGAATCAGCCAGGATCCTGTGGTTATGCTTTACGCTTAAGCGAGTTATGCTTGGCGCGATAAATATGCCGGCTCGCACGGTTTTGCTCTCTTTTAATGTGGCGTCGTTCAGCCGGTGTAACCTTGCCATCTGCCTTAGCGATCATCTTATCCGCCTGAATTTTTCGCTGCTTCGCTTCCAGCCGCCTCGCTTCTCGATGCGTCAACTGACCGCTTTTAACCCCCTCCTTTATTCGCTCCTGTTGATGCACCTGGCGCTTATTGATGACAGGCGTTTGAGTTTGCGCCGATACTCTCATCGAGGACGCGCACAACATCAGAACTGCTGCAAAAAGCAATATCCGTTTCATCCTATCCCTTCCATTGTTATTTGACAGCGTTATTAGTTTCTGCATGATAGACAATGGAGCAGATGGGAACGTTTAATGAATTTCCGTTAAGGAGGATTAATATGATATGGGTCAACAAACGACGAGAACAGTGATGGTGATTAGCCCCCGATCTGGCTCATTGTTCGTTCAGGGCGGACGAACCCAGGCCTGTTGATCAGGTGCCCTTCCTCCTTTTTCCATACTGCGGAGACAATTGTTTGTTTTATTTCCTCATCCGAAGCCGTGCCGCGCAGAAGTGACCGCAAGTCGGTCTCGTGGAGCGAAAAGAGACACGTACGCAGATTTCCTTCCGATGTGATCCGCACCCTGTTACACGAGGAACAGAACGGTTCGCTGACTGAACTGATAAAACCAATTTCACCTTTTCCATCTTCAAAGCGGTAGCGGTCGGCCGGCTGAATGCCATGTGTTTCCAGCGGCTGGAGGCGGGGCAAATTCATTTCGCCGATCCGCTGGAGAATTTCCTTCGTCGGGACAACCTGCTCGGGTGTCCACCCGTCCTCGGCTCCCAGCGGCATGAATTCGATGAACCGTACGACATATGAATTCTGCCTGGCGAGTTCCACAAACCTTCCTATTTCCCCGTCGTTGATGCCGCGGATCAGAACGGCGTTAATTTTGACGGGATGGATGCCGAGCCGATCGATCTTCTCCAGGCCACGCTGCACTTTCGCAAGATAATCGCGCCTGACCATCGTTGAAAACACGGCACTGTCAAGCGAATCCATGCTGACGTTGATCCGGTTCAGCCCTGCCCGGACCAGCGATTCCGCCTGCTCCTCAAGAAAATAACCGTTCGTCGTAAGGGCAAGATCTTCCAATCCTTCAATCTGACGCAGCTGGCCGACGAGCTTCCAGAGTTCGTGGCGCATGAGCGGTTCACCTCCGGTCAGCCTGAATCTTGCCACACCAAGCTCAACGAAGAGGCGGGCTACTCGTGTTATTTCCTCGAAAGTGAGAAGGTCGTCCCGCCGGAGCCAGACCATTCCATTCTCAGGCATGCAGTACCTGCAGCGGAAATTGCAGCGGTCCGTTACGGAGATCCGCAGGTTTGAAATCGTCCGACCGAACGCGTCCTTCATAATCGGCTTTGCGACAGTATCCTTCAAAGTCTCTTTCGTAATGTCAAACCTCTATTCTTCACCGGGTTCAGCAGCTTTTTTCCAGCCGGTAATAATGGAAAGAAAATTGCTCCAGCCGGATACAACAACCATAAAAAGATGTCCGACAAAAAACAAGACGAGAACGCTCATGCAGACGAAATGCCAGACACGGGCGACATCGTAACTGCCGAACAGCCGTGTAACAAACTGGAATTGAACCGGCCAGTAGATCGCCACTCCCGAGAGGATCACCCCAAGTGCGGCAAGAGGGATTGTGGTATAGGCCAGCTTTTGCAGCGCATTATACTTTTTTACTGGTGGGTGGACTTTCTGAATCCGGAGGTAATAGAGAATCATCGGTCCCAGACCACTGAAATCCTGAGTGCGAAAGAGCGTGGTCATGCGGCCGTGTTTGCTGATAATATTATAGAGGATCCAGACAACTCCGTTCACGGCAAAAAGCCACATTGCAAAAAAATGCCACTGGCGCGCCCCGGCAAGCCAGCCGCCAAACGTAAATGCTGCGGGAATTTGAAAGCTCCAGATTGGCGATGCATTATAAATCCGCAAACCGCTTGTAACCATGATAGCCAGTGCGATCACATTTACCCAGTGGGTACACCGTATGATAAACGGATGCTGAAACTCTTTCCGGATCATTCGGGCGCCCCTCCTGAACCCGGTCTGCAGTCGGGGCACGGTTTGAAGTGCAATGCCAGCGCATCCTGTATACTCATAATCCTGGTATTCGCCATAGAGACCCTGGGGCAGGAGCTTCTGTGAAATATTTTGGTCTTGTCGACGACAACAACAGTGTCATTCGGTTTAGACTGGCAGGCGTTGAAAATGAGGCAGGTCAGAAGTATGGCAAGCCAACGCATCATTTACAATCCCGCGAACCAATCATACCCCTGATCTTCCCAGTAACCGCCTGGCTTATCGTTGGTGACAGTAAGCTTCGTGATCCATTTGGCGCTTTTGTAACCGAGTTTCGTGGGCATGACAATCCGCACGGGCGCACCATGTTCGAGCGAAATCGGCTTATCGTACGCTTCATAGCAAAGGAGTGTTTGCGGATGGAGGATGCTTGGCATGTCGAACGAGGTGTAGTAATCATCCCCACACTCCACACTCACAAATTTCGCATTCATGTCTGCGCCGGCGAGATCAAGAAAATCCTTGAGGACCGCTCCGCCCCACCGGGGGATCATGCTCCACCCTTCAACACAACAATGACGCGTGTTCATCACCCGTTTCGGGAGATCTTTGATCTGCTGGAGCGTGTACTCTCCGGGCTTTGATACGAGTCCATCCACACTGAGTGTCCACGAAGCGAGATCAATGTCCGGTGTGTCGGTATCATAATCGTTAACCCTGAACCCGCTTTCCGGTGTAAGCTCGTTATCTGCATATTCGGGAGAAAGCTTTGCAGAATCGAACACTTTTGCCTGGACCCAATCGTTGAAGCGCTGGAAAAGGCGTAGAAAGGAGGTCGATCCTGACCCGCCATCGTAGTCACACCCAACAAGGAGAACAAGCGGCGCGAACGAGATTATCTTTCTTCTGGTAGAGGAAAAACCGGACGGCCGAAGAACACTCTTCTGATCTGATGGCATGATGATTCAATGCTTTACAGATTAATATAAACAAAGAAAGCGGTGCTGTCAACACCGCTTTCGCTTACAACCTATGGACAAAAGAGTTAGTTGTTGTCTTTCTTCTCGGGTTCGGCGCCTTCACCTTTCTTCTCCATCTTCTCGCCTTTCTTTTCCATCTTTGCGCCCTTCTTTTCCATCTTCATCCCCTTGTGCTCCATCTTTTCGCCCTTCTTCATTACCATTTTACCCTTCTTCTCCATCTTCGTCCCGGCTTTTTCCATTCCCTCCTTACCTTTCTTTTCGCCGGTCTTCTCCATCATCTCTCCCTTTTTCTCCATTTTCGTGCCGGTCTTTTCCATCTTCTCACCGGTCTTTTCCTTCATCTCACCGGCTTTTTCTTTCATCTCGCCCGCCTTTTCCTGCGTCTGGCCGGCCTTCTCCATCGTTTGGTCCTTCTTCTCTGCAGGCTGATCCTGTGCGAACAGACGGCTTTGCAGTGCGACGAAAGCGAAAAGAACTGCCGCTACAACAAAAATCTTCTTCATTTTGGTACTCTCCTCGTTGAACATGTGATTTTGATAGGTTGATATCCGATAGATTTTACGATACAAAGGTATAGAAAGGTGCAATCATTTCCAATGAAACCACAATTAAATTTTATTAAGGAATGACGCCTGAAGAACAGCACTTTTGGCGGTTATTCTGGAGTAATTGTCGATCCCTCCCTCCCTGCCCACACTTCTCCGTCCTCGAAGTGCTCCTTCTTCCATATCGGGACATCTTCCTTGAGCGTATCGATAATATAGCGACACGCTTCAAATGCTTCGCGGCGGTGAGCAGCGGATACTGCAACGACTACGCTCGACTCGCCAAGACCAACCCTGCCGGTCCGGTGAACAATTGAAATCTTTCGGGTCCCCCACCGTTCCGATGCCGTCGCCGCGATGCGATCAAGGAACTCTGTGGCCATCGGGAGGTATGCCTCATACTCAAGGTAGAGTACTTTTTTCCCATGAGAAATATTGCGGGACGTCCCGATAAAAATATCGATTGCTCCCGCTGCAGGGTCAATGACACTTTCCACAACCTGAAGCACATTGATCGGATCAGGGACAATAGCAATCATGCGATCCTCTATCCACCGCTCACCGGAGGAATGACTGCAACTTCGTCTTGTTCGGAGAGCTGCCAGTCCGGCTTTACGAATTCCCTGTTGACAGCAATACGCAGGTGTTTGTGCAATGGTTTCAGCCGCGGGTACGACGCACACAGAATTTCGAGCATCGCCTGGGCAGTGGAACCGGGCGGTAATTCAAGGGACAATTCCGATGAACCGACCTCTTCCCGTGCCATGGCGAACAATTTCACCTGAATCCTCATATCATCAACTCCACTCGCACGTCATCCCCGGCTGAATAATGTCCGACATCTTCAGGAACAACGATGAGGCAGTTTGCTTTCGTCAGCGAAGTGAGGATATTGGAAACTTGTGATCCCGCAATATCGACAACCAGACCGCCGGCATCGTTTTCCAGGATGCCGCGGATAAAATGCCTCTTGCCATCCGATTTGGTTATCTCCCTTGCAAGTTTTGCCCGCAGCTCAAGTTTTGCAGATTGGTCCTTCCGGCCGCACTTCGCGTCAATCGCCGGACGAACGAATTGCATAAATGTTATCGCTGTGGAAACCGGATTGCCCGGCAGCCCAAAGACGAGCGTGGAACCACACTTTCCAAACACGAGCGGCATGCCCGGTTTGATGTTCACTTTCCGGAAAAGAATCTCAACACCAAGGTCCTCGAGCGCTTTGCAGACAAGATCGTACTTGCCCACCGAGACGCCGCCGGTGGAAATTAAGATGTCGGCCCGAAGTCCGTCTTTTATCTTTGATTTCAAATCGTCCGCATCGTCTCTTGCAATGGGGCAAAGAATCGCTTCGCATCCGGTTTGCCGGACCAGGGCGGAGAGAAGGTGCGCATTGCTGTTCCGGATTTTCCCCGGGCCGGGAGACCTGTCGATTTCGACGAGCTCATTCCCCGTCGCAAGAATGGCAATCCGTGGCTTCCTGAAAACCTGAACAAATTGTTTCCCTATCGATGCAAGCACTCCAATTTCCTGAGGGCGGATTAACCACCCCTGCGTGAAAACGACTGCCCCCCGGGCGATATCTGTTCCGGCTTTGCGGATATTGTGTCCGGGCGAAACAGTGCGGCCAATCGTCACAGATGCTTCGCCACCCTGTGTGGTCCATTCCTGCTGCACCACAGCACTGCAATGTTCGGGGATTGGCGCACCAGTCATAATCCGGATAGCTTCACCCGGCTTCAGTGCGGGAGTGGATGATGAACCCGCTGCGATTTCCCCAACGAGATTAAGCGAACGCGGCGCATTAAGAGTATCTTCTGCAAGTACTGCAAATCCGTCCATAGCCGCATTATCGAACGAAGGCACATTTTCCTCAGCACGGATATCCACCGCCAGCGAATATCCAAGCGAATCTCCGAGTGATACCGTGACCGGCGTGGAAACCGCAACGTTGTTCAGAATTATATCCAGCGCTTCTTTCGATGATACCATGCGTCGCACAATCCATTCGCGATACTGTTAGTGATACTCACAGATTGCAGAGCTCTTAGCGTAAAGTAAAGAGAGTTCGTTCAAGGAAATATCTTCGGTCCGCTTGCAGAGTTCGCGCAATGCGGAGGCTTCGACGACTATTGGGAAGACGGTCTGCGAGTCTTTCTGTGTGAATACAGCCTTTACGTCCGATTTCCAGAACGACTGCAGAAGGTCTATGATATGATCCCGCCGTGCGGAAGATTCGTTTAGTGAACATATGACTACCCCATGGAGCTCAATTTCCTTTATGCCGGCCATTGCATCACGGATTTCCGAGACCGGGAGAACAGATCCCTCAACTCCGTTTGAACCGGAAACCAGCCAATCACCTCGTTCGGGGGTAATCACCACTGCCTCTTGAACCCTGGAATCCGTCAAAGCCCGCAGCACATTGGAAAGCTCGACCGAACCAGACGTTTTTACCGATGCAAGAACAATTCCACAAATCATACGATGATTGAATGATCACCTCATCAATATAGGCGGCAAAATCCTCTTGTCCAAACTTTCATACCCTGCGTTTTCCTTCTGATTTGCAGCTCTTCGCTGAGGGTCCTGGTACGAGTTTCGGTCGTGTCGCTTCCTATGCCCGGTTTCTCGTCCGTCCTCTGGACGCGACCACAACATTCTCAAAAGTACCCGAGGTGAGCTGCGCTTCATCAACGTTTACGTTTTGCAAATCTTCTTTGCTGAACGCACCGCACCATATGCCTCGTTGGAAGAAATTAAATAAGCCTCTTCCGCTTGCGGCATCATCGAAGATATCAAGACTCATGGTAGGGCGGGCATTTTTTGCGAGAAAATTATTAAGCCGGTCTGAGGCGGCAGTCATTTCTTCAAGGAAGAAGGAAAACACCGCGGCATAACGCACCGGCAGCTGAGCCGGGTGGAGATCCCAGCCCTGGTAAAATCCCCCGTCAAGAGCCCTTCTGATATTCTGAAAACTGAGGCGCCAGGCATTCTGAACGACGCGCCTGTTTTCCCTTTTCTGCCCCGCAGTCAGTGGTTTACCTTTTTCCATGCGATGCGGCCCGACAGGCAACAGATTGGTAGGGCCATCCGAGAGAAAGACACCGCTTCCCGCCAGCGCCACCTGCATGAGCACCCTCGCCACATCGCACGCCGGGTGATCGAGGCGTTGGTGAGAGGCGGCAACGCCGAGAGATGCGGTATAGTCGAAGGGACCAAAATGTGCGCCGACACACCGGCCCCGGCTTTCACGGACGATCTCCGAAAGGAGCGATCGGTTACCGTCGAAGAGGCGGGGAGACTCCACCATGATTTCAAATTTCAGGGAACCGGGGGAGAGATGAAGCCTCGATTCCATCAGCCGCAATGATTTGGTCAATCTTGCCGCTTGTCCGCGTGAAGAGATCTTCGGCAGGGTAACAACAAATCCCGGAGGAAGTTTTCCGCCGGAATGTCCGAGGAGTGTGGACACAAAGAGATTCAATGTCTTGAGTGCACGCCGGGAGCTCTGCCCGGTTATCGGCTTGATCCTGATTCCGATAAATGGAGGAAGCAGATTGGTTGTCTGTGCACCAGCCATCTCAACAGCGCAGCGGGTGGCGTGGTGATCTTCTTCCTTTTCCGAGCGGTCACCAAATCCATCCTCGAAATCGATTCGGTAATCCTCGACCGGTTCACGTTCAAGCTTGGCAAGGACACGACGGTAGATCTTCTCCTGAAACGATGAATCCCCCTGAAGTCCGGTTGCGGCGGCAAACAGCCTGGCTGTTGGCGCATATTCCTGCAGGGACCTGAGGGAAGCGTCACGGAACTTTGCAACGATATCTGCGGTAAATAGATGTGCACCTCCGTAGACTGTGTGCACCGGTTGACGCCGTACTATCGACTCGACTTCCTGCCTCTTGAGAGTTCTGGTCAATGCATTCTTCCGAGCAAACGGCTAAGCTGAGCGCGCGCCTCGAGAACAATTTTTTCTTTATCGAGCCGCAGAAATTCCTTCTTTCTGTAAAGCCACTCCCCATCAACCATAACAGAATCAACGTTCTCCGGCCCCGCCGAATAGACGATGGCTGAATAAGGATTCTCCGATGAATCTGACGGGTCCCAGACGTTATTCAGATCCAGAACAACAAGGTCAGCCTTCTTGCCCGGCTCGATGCTCCCAATTTCATTCTCAAGTCCAAGAGCTTTCGCGCCGTCTATGGTCGCCATTGCGAAAACGGTTTTTGCAGGCATGGATGTCGCTCCATGAATCGGTTTCTGAAGGAGCGAGGCGAGGCGCATTTCCCGAAACATGTCGAGTCTGTTATTGCACGGAGCGCCATCGGCACCGAGAGAGACGTTGATTCCTTTCTCTGTAAGGTGAGGGATCCGGGCAATACCCGAAGCGAGTTTCAGATTTGAAGAAGGACAATGCGTGACGTTTGCCCGGGTCGTTTGCAAAATCCTGATCTCCTCATCGTTGAGATGGATACAGTGAGCGAGACAAGAGCGGTTTGAGAGTAATCCGGCATGATTGAGAAACACGATATTTTCCATACCTGTACGGCTCCGCACGGCTTCGATTTCGTGGCTGTTTTCCGATGCATGCATGTGGAGGAGCACTCCGGGATACTGGTCAAGCATTTCCTTGGTTTGATGCAGCAGATCGTCGGTGCAGGAAAGTACAAAGCGCGGGGCCATTGCGTATCGAATCCTCCCATCATACGAAGCATGCCACCGGTCGATAAGCGATCGGGTGGTCGACAAAGACGCGGCTGTGGATTCTTTCAACGAGGGATACAGATCGTTAAGATCCATCATCGCCTTGCCGACAAATGCACGGATCCCCGATTCGCCAACGGCGTTAATGATCTCTTCTTCGTGATGGACGCTTCCCATATCCAGAATAGTCGTCGTTCCGGAGCGGATCAGCTCGGCAAGGGCAAGCCAGGTAGAAGCTCGCATCGAATCCGCGTTATGCGCGGCTTCGAACGGGAAGATCCGGTGCTTCAGCCATTCCAAAAGCTCCATATCATCTGCGCGACCGCGAAACAGTGCCTGGCAGAGGTGGAGATGTGTTTGAACGAAACCGGGAATGACCACTTTGTTTGTGAGGTCAACGATCTCAGTCCCGGGTTGCACTTGCGGGGATGAGCCGGCGGGTATGATAGATGCCACGCGGCCACGGTCAAGGAGTATTGATCCTCCCGAAACTATTGTGCCGGCAGAATCCGCGGTGACAATTGTTCCGCCGCGAAGCAGGAGTTTCTCTGATGTGTTTGATGCCATTGTTCAGTGGGAGTCGAAAAACGATACAATATAGCGATCACGTGCCGAATATCAAACCTGGGGGAGGAGTCTTCATAGTATTTCAGTCTCCCATTTACGTCTTTTCTGTCGCAGCTGTGCTACTACACGGTGACGTTTCTATTTATCGTCCATTCCCGTATCACCTCCTTCCTATCATCACGATTCCTCGGCTGTTAATGGGATCATACGAATAGCCGACCGCTACAACCATAGTGCCCTTGCAATCGACCGACCAAAGCCTACCTATATCGCTCTTTAGGTCAGAGAAGTATCTCCAATCGTGGCCATTATAGTGGGCTACAAAATTATAATCACCCACAATGGTCAAGTCATTCTCCCCATTGCCTCTCATCGCATTCGGAAAACCCGGGAAATAGCTTGAAGTAAAGGATAACCTCCTTGCTTCGCCTTTTGTGGTTGAGTATGCTGCATAAATTCCAGCAGAGGAACCAACATATATTCTCTTCGCGTTTGGTGTATATACTCCCGTGTAAGCTCCAGAAAGCGAATCTGCTCGGATCTGGAACTCACCTTGCGTTCCATCGTAAACAGTTTTCCAGTTTGTTCCGCTATATCGGAGTAAGTATGTACCATAACGACTTCGATAATAACCACACGCCCATACAATACTTCCATCAGGTGAACCCCAAACATCTGTCAAATCGACATCAGTACCCGATTCCATCTTTTGCCATCTTGTTCCGTCAAAGTGCATTATTGCCCCTTTCGCTCCGACCATGTACACGTTTGAACTTGATGTTCCCCAAATCTTATTGATCCAGCCATTCCAAACATCGCTACCCACATCAAATTCTTCCCATTCGTTCCCGTTCCAATGTTGAGGTTGATTGCTTCCGACCCAGATATCAGTACTTGAAAACGCAAAGACAGAGGTGAAACGAGCGATGAAATATTGCCCTTGATATAGATAGTAGATTTGCTTTAGTGTCCATTTATGGCCGTTCCATGACGCGAGATTGTAGGGATCCGTATTCCATCTGCCTGTGGAATCTCTTTTGTAAAGCTCCCCGACAGCATATGCACACGTATCATTCACAATGGCCACGTCAAAGAGTGTGCTGTTGTTGCCATCTCCCAACGTATCGGTTTCCCATGTGAAGTTGTGGCTCGTCGTATCCATTGTCGTGATGGTCAGTCCCGTCGTTTCATTGATGTAAGGGAAAGCCCGGTCGCGTCTCGCAGTCAAGGAGTATTTTTGGTTGGGTAGAAGAGAATCGATCTGGAAGACTGTATCCAGCGACGACGCAGTCACTTGATGATACAAGATCTTTGATCCGAGGGTGACGGATATCGCTACCGTGTCAGCAGTTGTCAATGCCTTCAGTCTTACCAAGGCGTCGGTAACACCTACGTCCTCTGCCTGGAGCTGGATATGCGAGATGGTAGGTCCGGAACTGTTTTCGCGGCAATTCCAGAAAATCAGGCAGAGGAAAACGCAGAGAATACAATAACCCTTTATTTTCTTCATAATGGAAACGCAACAATAAACGACAAAACCCATGCACATTCGCTGTACATGGGTTTCAAAGAACCACTCGTTCCTCCTGATGGTCACCTGGACTTCAACAATTTAAAAACGGATTGAGTAAGAGTCAAGGGTCATTGCAAAGATTCCTGAAACCGGAATTGCACTTCTCAATCCGCTGGCAAGAGCGCCGGCCGGTCGCCAAACAATTCATAGCTCGAAGGAAGTGGGTGCGTTGCAATCGCGTTTGACATTTTGTCAAAGAAATATTATGTTCTTCCCCATGATTGCATGAATATTCACCACCATAGGGAATTTCAGCAATGACAAATCGTGTGCGAGGCGCTGTTCTGATCGCTTTCCTTCTTTTCATCCCTCTCCAGTCAACGAATTTCGCAGCATCCCCTGCCACGGCATTTTCCCTTGGTCGCGGTTCCGGCACAGGGCCGGGCATGTCCGGTTCGGTTGAGAGCTGGACATTCGCCAACGATACCGACACGACAACGGGCATCAACGACTCTGCCGGTCCGAAACCCGTCAAGGAACTGGCAATCCAGCTGGGCGCTTTTGCACTGAAGAAGAACGCTTTGCGGCTCCAGCAGCGACTTCGGGCAATCGGGTACCATGCAGACATTTTTGAAAACCTGATTGACGGTAAGAATCTCTTGTACCTGGTGTGGGTAGGTTCGTACCCGAGCGAAGAAGCCGCTAAACCGGATCTTGATTCGATCAAGGCAAGAATTAAGATCGAGGGTGTCGCGCGCCCCCGAAGCTTCGCACGCGGGAAGCAGCCTTAACGAACTGGCTCTCCCGGGTATTACCTCCATACAAACAGTGAGAAACTATCCTGCCTCCCACCCTTCGGCGGCAAGAGCATCGTGAAGCTCGTTCGGATGGTGACGGTTGTGATATTCTATTTTGCTCGAGTCCTCGTGCGCTTTTGTGTAGGTCCAACCCTTTGCCATGAGATTGCGCTCATGGAGCTCATGCAGCAGGACGTACGGCCGTTCGGCTTCTTCCAGATCGTTATCAATCCATACCTCATTTTGCGGGACGAATTCGTACACATGATCATGCCCCCCTTCCGTGAAGTCATCGTCGAAGACACTTCTCACGAGACGCCCATCAACAATCCACACCGATACACCTGATTCAAGGGATTTCCACAATCTCACATGAACTTTCTTCGGATCGGGAAGATTCCCTCCCTTGGTTAATTTTCGTACATCCCCCGCGCGTTTTCTCTCGAGCGTTTCTTTCTTGTCAGCGGCTTCGAGCGCGGCATCGTACGGCACCCCCTTTGCCATCAGCCGGTGTTCAATGCACAGATGATCGATAAAAAATTTTTGCTCGTCTTCTTTGGCTTCCTTATCAAGCCAAAATTCATTCTTCGGGATACAGTCGAACACATAATGTTGGCCGTAATTTGTAAATTCCTCATCGAGGTGGGTACGGACATACGTTCCGTCTACAACCCAAATTGTAATTGCACCCCGTTTTCCGACTTCTCTGATATAGGGCGGCTGCAGCTTTGATTTCATGAATTTTTCCCCATTAAAGGTTTTCCGGCTGAACTCTTCATCTTATTAACATATAAAGAATTATTCGCTCAGCCGCAATCCGGTCGGTTCCGCGGTATATCCCGATCCTGCACCAAACGCCAGGAGTACCCTGTTTTGGGTGAGCTTGTGAATGACGGTTTGATTGCTTAGATTAATTATATCAGAAGTCGCTCAAGCCGGCACATGTTCTTCCATCAAAACAAAAAATCACAAATCTATTTCCACGGGGTGTTCTATGAAGTACTACCGCTTGTTTGTTCTCCCAATTGTGTTTCTCCTTTCTTCCGGCATGCAAATGAAACAGCCGCATGAGGATGGGAATGCTATGCCCGCAAAGAGTGTATTGGATTTTACCATGAATACAATCGACGGGAAAGCGCAGCCTCTCTCGACCTACAAGGGAAAGGTTATCATGATTGTCAACACCGCATCGGAATGCGGTTTCACGCCCCAGTACAAAACTCTCGAAAAGTTGTACGAGACATATAAGGACAAGGGTTTTGTCATTCTCGCCTTCCCCGCGAATAATTTTGGTTCGCAGGAGCCGGGTACAAACGGTCAGATCAAGACTTTCTGCTCGACTAAATATCATACCACATTCGACCTCTTTGAAAAGATCAGCGTCAAGGGAGAAGATCAGAACCCCTTGTACAAGTACATCACACAGGACTCTCCGTTTAAGGGTGATGTGAAGTGGAACTTTCAGAAATATCTGGTCGACCGTTCGGGAAACATTCGCGCACGGTTTATGTCCGCTGTGGATCCGATGTCAAAAGAGGTCACCGGCGAAGTCGTGAAATTGCTCGCAGAAAAATAGAGAGAGTTCCGACACTGCGGCGGGGAGGAGACTACTGGGAAAAGACCCTGATGGGGAGAACCATCGTATTGAGTCCGGCAAATTGAAACTCACGCTGAATCTGCGAGGCGGTTTCATTGTGGAGGAGGCGCTGGTACCAATGTTCTTTTTCGAAGACAAGTTTGCTTGTAAAAAAGATTGAGCGCGGATATTCGCCGGCAATCTCCAGCGCAAGCCGCTTTGCCTCACTCAGAACTTCTGTCCCCGCCCCCATCTTGTAGGCAGCTGCAAACCCGAGTTTTTCCGCCATTGTGACATATTTTTGGAGTGCCGACTCACCTTCCCTGAGAGAGTGGTTGATATCCTCAATCCCTTTCAGGCTTCCCGCATCAACGACATTGATCGAAACAAAAACAATATTTCTGAAATGATTCGGAAAGAGTTTGGAAAGGGTCAGGAAAGAGTGGATACCGAGTCCGCTGTACGAATTTACAAACAGCACCGCCGTTTGTGCCCGGGGATCAATTGGAATTTTCGCAGCATGCTCCGTCAAGGGAATGTCGGTCAGGATTTCATCCAGTCTGTTCAGATTCCGGCGCACTCTTCCGTAATGACCCTTGATGCGCAGGCAGAGTGCGATCAAGACCGAGGTGATAATCAGCGTGATCCATCCTCCCTGCATGAATTTTTCATAGATGTTAACAATAAGGATTGAGAGACACAGTGCCAGACCGAGGAGGTGAATGGTAAGCTGGCGCCGCCACTCGGTGTACTTCGACCTGTTCATGACCCAATAGCGAACCATCCCCATCTGGGAAAGAGAAAAAGTGAGGAAAACATTGATCGAGTACATCAGCACGAGCGTGCTGGTGTCTCCGCGGGTAAGGAGGAGCGTAAAGATCGCCATCCCGGCAATGAGAATGACACCGTTTTGCATCGTGAGCCGGTCCGAAAGCGAACTGAATCTGTGCGGCATCCATGAATCGAGCGCCATATTTGCCATGACGCGGGGACCGGCAATAAAGCCCGCCAGGGCGGCAACAAAAAGGAGCGCAGCCTCCGCTACAAGGGTCAGAATTACAAACATCTCCCCCACCGGAATGCTCCCGAAACTCCAGCTCCCTGCAAAGTTTTGCAGTAAAACTGCGTTCATGGTTTTTCCCCCGACAGGTACAACATGGTAGAGGAGGTAGCAGACAATTATCCCGGCTGCCGTGACGGCGAGTGACACAGCCATGTACAGCATCGTCCTTCGTGCGGTTTCGACCTTCGGTTCCCTCATAATCTGGATACCGTTGCTTACCGCCTCGATCCCTGTATAGGTTCCAGCACCCATCGAATAAGCACGTATAAATATCGCAAACAGACCCATTGCTCCCAGCACCTGCAGGTCATTATTGAAACCCGACCGCACGTCGTGTACGACCTGGCCTGCCTCAAAAAGATGAAAGATAATTCCGCCAAAAATCAGAATGACATGGGTAATAAGGAACAGAAGAAAGATGGGCATCAGGGTCGTCACAGACTCTTTCACACCGCGCAAATTGAGAATCGTAAGAATCAGGATTACTGAAAGCACAACCAACATTTTGTACTTCCCGATCCCGAGCGGCAGGAAGCTGAAAATCTGATCCGCCCCGCTTGCAATCGAAACACTTATGGTAAGAACATAGTCGACCAGAAGCGCCGACCCGGAGACGACACCGAATTTTGGGCCCAGCAATTTGCTTGCAACGACGTATCCGCCCCCGCCCGATGGGAAGCGCTCGATAATTTTCGAGTACGTATAGCAAATAACGAAAACGGTGATTGCGGTCGCTAATGCGAGGCCAACGGCAAGATAGCTGTATTTCCCGAGCGCACGAAAAGCTTCATCGGGTCCGTACGAGGACGAGGAGAGGCCGTCCGCACCCAAACCAATCCATGCGAGGAATGCAATCAGCGAGATTTTGTGAAAAATCGTCGGGTCTTTGAAACTGCGGGGCGCACCAAGAAGCAGCCTCTTTACACGCGACGGCAGCACAGACCCGGGCACGCCGGCGTCGGTTCCATTGGACGCTTGAGAATCTGGCGAAAATCCTGTCCTGTTCTGGCTCGAATCTCCGTCTATTCTCGCGCCGGTGTCGTCTACTGCCATGAAAATTTTGTAAATCTGTGGGTTTGCAATGCGAAGTCGCGGGTTTATGGTACAAAACGGAGGCAAGAAAATCAACTGATCGACGGAGTGGAGGTTCGCAGTTATGGGCGGTTTCAGAGGCTTTTCCAATAATCCTGAACCTCAAACCTCACACCACGTGCAGCCTGCTAAAAACAAGACCCACCATTGGAGGGGATCCTGATGAGCAGGCGTCAATGCGGGTGGCGATGTCTCAGAATATGCGGCTTCTCGAGACCGTGAGAGAGCATCAGCGATTCGTCAGAAAGAAGCTCAAGCGTAGGTCCGTCGGTGATGAGAGATCCGCCGTCAATCAAAAGAGTGCGCGAACACATTTCCACAACTAATTCCAGATCATGAGTCGCGATCAGTTTGGTGGCGGGAAGAGAATGCAGGATTGTTTTCAGATGTTGTTTCCCCCGTGGATCGAGTCCGTGCGTCGGTTCATCCAGGACGAGCACCTTAGGCTGGCAGGCAAGTATCCCCGCGAGACACACGCGCTGTTTCTCCCCGATGCTGAGGTGGTGCGGAGATCTGTTCTCGTATCCTTTGAGATCCACCATTGCCAGTGCACTTTCCACGACCGACACGAGTTTCTCTCCGCTGTATCCAAATTGTGAAGGCCCGAACGCCACGTCTTCGTACACCGTGGCGCAGAATAACTGATCGTCCGGATCCTGGAAAAGGAGCCCGACTGTTTGCCGTATGGTAAAGAGATTCTCACCGGTAATGGCCAAGCCAAAAACGCGGACCGCCTGGCTTTTGTCAGGGGAGGTCGGAAGGATTCCGTTCATATGGAGAAGGAGTGTCGATTTTCCGGCACCATTCGGACCGACAATGCCGACGCTTTCTCCTTCGTTCACCCGGAACGAGATTCCCCGTAGAACCTCCTGAGAAGTTCCATCATACCTGAAATGCAAATCCTGAGCCTCAATGGCAACCGAAGGCATCACTGTCTCCATCCTCTCGCACACATCGCATCGTAAATCCGCTCAGCGCGCTCGGTGGAGCGGACAAACAGCCTGCCCAAAACCGAGGCAAGCATTATCCAACGTCTTGTTCGTTGCCTGACAAACGTGCGGCTCTCCCGCGCGCGCTGTATCCGCCCCGCCTCGTCAATGAGAACAAAAATGTATCGATACATCAACGCGAGTATCGTAATCATCGCAGACGGCACGTGAAGACGCCCGAGAAATCCGATGATCCTGTTGAATGGAGTCGTATTTGCCAGAAGAAGAACCGTCAGTAAGGAGAGTGTGCTTTTCAGGATAATCGCACCGAATCTTGCTCCTCCACCTGGTTGAGCCAGCGCAAGCAGCGCAATCACCAGGACGAACAGCTCAAAGAATGCTATCCTCCTAATCAGAAACCCCGCAGGAATCCGGCTCAGAACTGCAATGATCATGAGGAAGATTGCAGCGGCAACATAAAATAGTATCCATGAAGGTGGGGCAAGAACGACTGTAAATACGACTGCCAGTGTGACGGCGGCCTTCATCCCGACAGGCATGCGATGGATAGGGCTTTCTAATCTGCTGTACCGGTCAATGAAATCGTGATGCATTCGACTGTGCAATGATGTCAGGATGACACATCTTTGGATCTGGATACTAATGCCCGGCCGAGAAGGAAAACGGTCAAGAATACCAACGTCGCACCGATAACGGCAGCAATCGCCATTGCAACCGGAACCGAGCCGATGCCGGGAATCTGATAGCCGGCAAGGGGTGAGTGCGAAGATGCCGCGGTTTTCGACTTCGCGCTGAACCCGAATTCTGCCGCGACGCGTTCCAGGCCATCCGGCCACACCGTCACGAACGGGGTGACAAATAAGGCGAGACCAAGCGTGATCAGTATTCCGAACGGAAGAACCTCACTCACAACGTTCCACGCCCTCCCTTCGCGGGCAGATTCCGGTCCGGAGAGGAGCGCCGGTCGTGTCCGATAGATTGCAGCCAATATCAGGGTCGTAATGATTGCTTCTCCGATACCGATGATCATATGAATGCCCGTCATAGCAGGGAAGGCGTTCGACCATCCGATCGTGCCTGACCAGGCAAGCTCACCTGTGCAACAAATTGATGCGATCACCGTGGATATCCATGATGCCGCAGCGACAACCGCAAGCCGGCCCATCATGCCGATGCTGACAGAGGTAAATATTCTGTAAAAGTAATACCCGCAGACGACAGCGACAATTCCCATATTGAACACATTCGCCCCAAGGGAAAGTACTCCTCCATCGGCAAACAAAAAGCACTGGACAACGAGAACGACTGTCATGACAACGATCCCTGCACTCGGACCGAGAAGAATTGAGACCAAAACGCCGCCTATGACATGCCCTGAGGTACCACCCGCGACGGGAAAATTCAACATTTGGGCAACAAAAATAAAAGCTGCGGCAAGCCCCATCAGGGGAATATATCGCGGGGTAATCCGGCGAGTGACGTTGCGAAGCGCGCGGAGAACACCCGCCGCAGAAAACGCCGACGTTGCAACGATGGTTTTTGTATCGAGAAATCCGTCGGGAATGTGCATGGAAACTATAAAGTGATCCTTGGGTTTTGAACAACCACCCGCTCTGCAAAGGCAATCCAAATATAGAAAATTGCCCGAACAGATGTTGGCGGGGGAACGTGCCGGAGGGAAACAGCAACGCCCGCCAAAGGCGGGCGTTTGCTTGCACAAAAACTGCGATGAGGGTTCCGAAAGGAATAATCTCGCCGCAGCCATTGTTCAGGGAACATCGACCCGGACAACTTGTCCTACACCCGGTGTGGGCGGTCCGAAACCGATGTTTGAAACATAGAGCTTTCCATCCGGACCGAAGGTCATTGCCGTGGGGAGAGAAAGTCCGGATGCGATCACTACCTTATTTCCTGAATTATCAAGCCGGACGATCTTTCCGGTACCAGGGGTCGGGAATGGGTTTCCGGTTGTGTTTTCGAGAACATAGATTCTGCGCTGCTGATCGATCGTAACACCCAGAATTGTCGTGAATCCGGTTGCCCACACCTTGGTTTGGCCGCTCGGCGTCACTTTATAGAGGCTGGAACTGCCGTCAACAATAGGGAATGGATGCAGATTTCCGACAAAGAAGTTCCCTTCGTAAGCGATTGCCGTTGGAACTATGTGTCCATAAGTCGCCGAGAAATCAGTCACCCGATTTATGCTGCCGTCGGTTGTCACTCGTACCAGTTCTCCATGGTTTGGCTCCACTGCATATAAATCTCCGCGGACATTGATCATGCTGTACCATGTTCCATCCGGTTCAAAATCATCCGGTTCCGGTTGAGCAACGGGATGCGATTGTTGATATGCGCTCAGATTGGCTACCATCGCCCATGTCCCGTCAGAGTTCACGCGGATAATTCCATTCGGAACAGACGATACCCCGTGCGAGCAGCCTGCACCCGCCAGGAGAGCATAAAGCGTATTGCCGACGAATGCGACATCTGCAACACCGCTCACAAGGCTCCCCTGATCCGGGCTTGTCTGGTCCGATGGAAGACTGTCGACAACTGTTGTCCGTGTCCCATCCGGGGCAATCTTTGAAATGCGGCCGGTCATTCCGCCTTTGTATGGACCAACCGGCGCCACTACCTGCGTGCAAATGCCGATTGTCGAATCAGATCCACCCAGACCACCTTCTGCGACATACAGGTACCCGTCCGGACCGAACTTCAGTCCGCGCGGATTGTTTAATCCTGTCGCAAAAACGGCAGGCGTATCAGCGCTTGAAATTGCTTTCTTGCCGATGACTGTCTGAAGCAGAGACTGCGGCGATGTCGTCGGCACCGACTCTTTCTCGCACGAAATCACGAGAAGAGCCAGCAGCGCAACTACCGCACCGCCAAAGAACATGCGTTTAACCATAGATCCCTCCATGATAATTATGAGATATGATAATTGATGTTGTTTAATGAATGCCTGTGGAAGAACAGCAAAACGGATCGACTCCGCCGGATTCGGGAAAACTGCCGGAAAATCACTTTATGGTTAGAAGAACAAGACCCTGCGATTGATTCCCGGGGCCGGAGAAAGATTGCCCGTGAATTCAGGACGAGTGTTGGATTGAGAGCAAGATCCTAAGGAAACCACTGGTCACATCAGAGCATCCCGCATCCGATTGACGATCCCATAACAAAATTATTAGTTCAATATGGAGAGAACTCATCAAGGAAACAAGAGAAAAATCTTCAAGTCCTCCTGATTAAGAAAATTTAATTCCTCATTCCGGGAACTAAACCACGACAAGTTGATCTGGAAGGAAATAAATCAGGTAAATCGATTCAGGGCCTCGACCCAGTGTGGAACGAACAACTTATTCCCACCAACCGATGACATTCGCAGCACTGCCATTCGACCCGCTGAGCCTGATGGGCGCCAGCGCATTGACGATCGCCTGACGTGAAAAGATGATTGAGCCGTTGCTGGTTCCAAAAATATCCGACGTCGGTGTAGAGGTTAATTGAATAATCGAACCGATGAGATCCAACCCGCCCAGGTTTGTCAGATCATCGGTGATAATGAGACCTTTGAACATGCCGCCCGGTTGTTTCAAAGTCGCGTTCAAACTTGAATTATGAACAACCACGATCCCGCTGCCGCTCAACTTCGGACTCCATGTTATGCCGGGAGCCAGCTCGAGGTATGTCACTCCGCTGCACTGGACAATCCCCGCATTCGCTTTCAGCATTACGGGATCGGTCACATATTGACTACCTGCCTGACCACTTTGCGCAAAGATTTTCAGCATTCCGTCGGTATAGCCATTGGTTACTCCACCCAGAACCTGTTCGGGAGTTTTTGGGAATCCCCCTGTGTATGTCTGATTTTGATGAATGATGCTTGTGTCATAGTTGTTCTTCTTCGGTGCAATATCTTTCGGAATCGAATTGGTCCCGCCCACCGTTGAATTATTGCTGGTGATCTGAAATGTGCTGGTCGTAAAGACTCCAAGGATTCCATTCTGCGCAACGAGTTTTGTTCCGGTAGTATCGTGGTCTTCTCCGTCGATAAGTAGCCCTCCCCCGTCCCGCGTCGCGCCGTTCGTAATTGCCGCAGCCTTGGGTAGATATGGACCGGGCCCCTTGGCTGTGAATGCTGTGCTCGTATCACGCATTTCAGTGTTTGTCCCATACCCGGTAATCCCAACGGCGCAAACCCTGACAACAGGACAACCGTTAAACGTCGTGTCGGCGAGTGTGACAATGACCTTTCCGGTCAGGAGATTCATGAGCGGAATCCCCGCGCGCCAGCTCGAGCTGTCGGCGAGCTTTCTGAGACCCATGCCGACCCCTGATTGAGCAATATTTCGTGCGGTCTGGTGATAATAATAATCGTCGACATTTTTAACGATGTTTGTGCTGGCCGCCTCAATCCTGAAAAGAATAATAGCCGCAGTGAGAATGATTCCTACAACAATGATTATGATTGTTCTCCCCGTCATGGATTACCTCAGATTCCTCGGCTTAAACGTGCGTTCCCAGTAAACTCCCGGATTGAGCTTCACATAGGAATCGGTTGTGATATTATATGGAACAGTACTCTCCACGGTTATCCCGATTTTCAGACTTCTGATCTGTGAGGGCCGGGTAACCGGGCATGAGAGCGGCTGATCATTGGCGTCAAAGTACACCAACTGCAGCCGCGTTATTCCCATATTCATACTGATCCGCTTTTGTAAATTAAGGGTCCGATAGAGAATATGTGTGTTCTTGTTCGCGTTGCCGGACGCTGCCGGATCCAGGAAGTAAGTTATTGTGTCTATCACACCGGTTGCTCCGGTTCCATTGAAAGCGCCTTTGAACTTGATCTTCGCCGTATCCGCCGTGATGATGCTGCTGTCGGACAAGGAAAGTGAATATCCGATCTTTCTAAAGTCCCAATCGATAATTTGTGTCACAGTCGTACTGTTCGACTGAGCCATCATCTTAATCGTCTGAGCCAATGCCTCTTGCGTGATGTTACCATTGAAGCCGATCAGCATCGACAGGAGGATTCCGCCAATGACTATAGAAATAACGATGTCGTATAGAGTCGCCATTGATTATTCTAATAGAAAAAGGCGTACGATAGCGTGAGCGAATCTGAAATGAACGGACTTTTGATAGACACTGTCATAAGTTTGCAAAACGTCTTCGATCCTGTCGTGTTGTCCGGATTGCTTGGATCTCGATACGAGACCTTCACTGAAACGGTGTACTTCTCCGCCCTGGGTGTGTTGACCAGCCGCGAGTAACCATTGTAATCGTCCACGTCATTGAATTTTACAGCCGAGAGATAACCTCTGTAAGTAGAACTATAGGGAGATGCGCTTGTCAGCGTATCCGGCATAGGAATAAACTCCGCAAGCCCGTCCCTCCCGAGGACGGTGCTGGCGGAATCCGGACTTGGCAGCGGCTTGCCGATTGAGTATTGATCAAATGCTTTTGTCTTTGCCTCCTCAATGACAGATTGTCCAAGGGAAATGGCGCAGAGGACATATTCGTTTTGTTCCGCGATCTGAGTGTTCGCCGTCATCAGCCGATCTGAAGAACTGAGAAATGTACCAAAGATGATTAGCGCACCGATAGCCAGTATTGTATTTGTCCCCATTACGTCTTCTCAATATTTTCCATTTTGAATCTGCCCATCCAACGATCGTGTCCGCTTCCAGTCTACCCGCGTTTTGGCTCTCGCATCTAAGAAGACCCAATCATCCCGCCTGGGGGGAAATATTCCCTTCCCGAGCATTACTGGAAACAATTTACTCTCACAGACGGTGTTCTCCAACAATGCTTTGCGTTTCGTCACATTTTGTGTGTGTTCTGTATCAATTTTCCCGTTTAATTTCAAAAGAATACCCAAACAGGGCTCATTTTGACCATATAGGATGTTGGAGATCAGCGTTCAGAGAGGAGAAACTGAAGGGGTGAAGGGTTTTCCCCTCAGCATTGGATTGCAGGATTTCAAGTCCCGAGCATACGGGCTGGAGATTTGAATAGCGGAGTTAGCACACTCTTAGGATAGGAAAGTTGTTCTACTTGTCAAAGATTTTTTCTTCACGCAGGGGAGGTCGGGCGAAAGAGCAAAAGAAACCGCAATAAGAACTTCACCATTTTGTCCCCAACCAGCTTTCATAGATGGCCCTTTGTTCAGGCGTGGCGCTTTTTGCTTTTCCTACCGTGTACACCGGAACGGGGGTAACTCCTGCCGTGATATTGATGTCGCGGAGTTTATCGTCACGGAAGACCGTTATCGTAAACACATCTCCGGCTTTCATTTCACTTAAGCGGCTCATGAAGTCGGACGATCTGACACGATAGTGATTCAGAGCAAGCAGCTCGTCACCAACTTCCACTCCGGCGCTCTCTGCAGGTGAACCGGCAACGACATTCCAGATCATCGTCCTTTCACCCATACCAGATAATCCCATTCCAACCCACGGTTTCTTGGTGCTGTCTTTTGAAGAGAGTTCGAGGCCGGCCCATGAAAGCATTTCCTCCCATGGCAATGGCCTCGTGCCATAAATATAATCATCAAAAAAGGTGCCAAATTTTGTGCCCGATAGTTCTTCAGCCACCTGCTGAACATCACCAAGGGTGTACCCGCCCCGTGACAGAGGATATCGCTTTAACATTGTCCGCATGAGGTCGTCAAGCGAATATTTGTTCAATGTCAGCTTTCTGAGTTGAAAATCGAGCGCCATACTCACAGTCGCGCCTTTTGCATAGAAATTCGACTCCGCGTTGAGTCGCTGTTCTGTGCCGCGGCTGTCTTTCACCCAGACATCAAAGCTGGCCTCGCTCACCGACTGCACACGATTCCCCGGTCGCTGGCGATCATCCCTGATCACGTCGGCGAGCGCCGACAGAAATTCATCCGGTTTGATGAATCCCAATCTCTCCATGAGGAGCCCGTCATAGTACGACGTCGTCCCCTCGGCTATCCAGTATTCCTTCGAGTAATTCTCCTTCGTAAAGTCATAGGGGTCGATAGCATGCGGGCGGAGCTGTTTTACGTTCCATGTATGAAAGTATTCATGCGTCACATTGCGAAGAAAGGAATGATAGGATTCCGGGTTGCGAAAAATGAATGACCCGGTCTGAACGATTGTGGAATTAAGATGTTCCGTGGCGCCGGTTGGATTCGACATGCATTCCACAAGAAAAACGTATCGCTTGTAGGGAAATTCTCCCCAAAAGTTTTTGACGAAGGCGACAATTTTGCCGATGTCTCTCACCAATGTGTCGGCGTTCCAATTTCCTTCACCCTCAATACTGAGAATGTGCGGCACGTCATCAACTGTGAATGAGAAATCTTTCTGCGTCCCTATCTCGAGCGGGCAATCAATGAAGTAATCGTATGATGGAGCGGTGAATTTGTTGTGTGTACCTTCAAGACCGGTTGTAACGTGCCACCCGTGGAATGGTTCTACTTCAAGGGTCACCGGAAGGTTCCTGTATTTCTCGACATACATAAACACCGATGTTTCATCGACGAATCCATGTTCTGAATTCAACCCTCTTGTCCGCATCGTGAACTCATCGGCATAAACCTTATACGTGACGTCGACAGTGGATGTGCCTTGGCATTGAATTTCCCACGTTGACTTGTCGTTCTTCCGCCACGCAAGCGGTCTGCCATGTCCGTCGACCGCCGAAAAGTTCTGAATGCCACTCGCAAAATCAAGGATTGCGTACCGCCCCGGCCGCCAGACGGGAAGGATAACATCGAGAGATTCCTCCGCCGGTAACAATTCGAACCGGATCTCGACATCGAAGAGATGTGTCGAGGGTTTCGGCATTGCCAGTTTGTAAAGGATTGTGGGCGACTGGCCGAAGCTTCTGCCCTGGCAAATCGGCAACCACAAAAGGATGCACAGAAGCAGCGCAGGTATTGGTATCGAATGCTTCATTGAAGAGAACCTTACACTGTTTACTGGATTTTTGTTCGGAAAGTCAGAAACAAACAGATTCAGACTTCATCTTAGACGAATGAAGGGGAGAAAATGTTGCAGGTTAGAACTGAAAGCTCTCAGGCCTGACGGATATGTGAATCGGGATTATAACCCCGTTCCCCGAAAGGTTGCAGCTTCTCGAGCCAGATTTGTTCAAGAAGTGTCAGTTCGTCATCCAAGTTGAAATTTGGATCATCCTTGACTTTTACAACTTCCAGAATTTCGAAAACGAACTTATCAGCTCCGTACTCGTTCCATTCTTTTTGCAGCGTTTCGTTCCGGTGGCTGCCAATTGTCAGCATGAATTTATGCGAGTTCAACGGCCCCTCGAGATTGAGACTGCTCCCGAGATAGATTTTCCCGTTGGCGGTGTTCTTAATCTGGAACACACCTGCAGGTTTCTTCCGTTCCCTGTATTCCCGCTTTATGTCCTGTTTTGTTTTCATATCATTACATTTAAAAAGAATTTTCTGTGTCTCCAGGTCTAATAATCCGACAGCCTCAGTCCGAAGGATCCCGGTTCCAGGGATTTGTCGTCGGCATGTTCAATGTTTCCCGATAATCAGTTCGGTATAGGCATCGATCTTTCCCCCCGCGGAGTTCCGTTCCTCGTTCTTTTCCGTCAGGAAAATATCGTAGGCGGCATCTTCCCATTCGTACTTTGTATATCCGGTGAGTTCATTTTTGCTGATCTTCTTTCCGTATTGTTTTGCAAGAAGATGCAATAACGATTTTGCAATTTTTCTATCATTTAAGACGAAGATGCTTTTTTCGAAGCCATGGTTCTTTCTGTCGAATGTGAAGGTGATATTGACATTCCCGACGGCGCCGTCGAACGTCGTTTCATCGTCCATCATGGTCAGATAATCCGAGGTCATGGCTTCATTGTACGTCATCGAAGGAGGAAACAGCCCGATGGCGGTTTTGAAGCTGTCCGCGTCACTTATGCATTGGGCTGAGACACTCACCCGGCTGCAGGAGAACATCGCTATCATGACCAGGATGAAACTTATTGTTTTCATTTTGATTCACTCCCCGTTGAAATGAAGAATCATAGGTGTAATAGCCGATTGCCTAATAACTACGCTATGAGAAGATGTCAATCGTGCGCCTTCTTCGCAGAACCTTCCTGAATGAACCGTAAGGGTTCCTTATTAACGATCAGCTGAAAAACGTCGGGCCTTCCATAGTGGCCTGCGACATCCAGTTTCCAGCGCGGTCCTGTCATAAGCGCCGGATCAATTTCGGCGAACAGGAGGTCTTCTTTCTTAGACAGCGGGCCTGCCAGAAACTTTCCATCGGGATTGACGATAGCGCTATTGCCGGGGTTGATCCATTCGGTCGATGCAGGATAATATTTCTTGTGCGCATACGAATCCGGGATATCGCTCATCTTCATCGCGATGGAACATCCGATCACATACATGCGCCCTTCCTTCGCAATGTGGCGGAGGGTGGACAACCACGGCTCGCCGTTATCCCACGTCGGGGCAAGGTAAATCTGCGCGCCCCACGCGTACATCGCGTACCGGGCAAGCGGCATATAATTCTCCCAGCAGATCAGCCCGCCGAGCTTTCCCACGGATGTTTCGTAGACATCGAGCGTGCTTCCATCTCCGCCGGCCCACACCATCCGTTCGGGAGCGGTCGGCACAAGTTTCCGGTGCTTGCCGAGAATTGATCCTTTGTCGTCAATGTAGAGAAGCGTATTGTACAGAGTCGTACCACTTCCCCCGGCAGCACGTTCATTGATTCCGACGACAACATTGATCCTGCTGCGTTTCGCTGCACGGCATAATTGCGCCGTTTCGTCGGATGGAACCGTCATTGACTCCGAGACGAGCTCCGCGTACAACATCGTAATCAGTTTGTTCTCCCTTGGCGGAATAACCCACGACCAATCGGGGTACGCGGGGATAAACGCTTCGGGAAAAACCACCAGGCGCGCACCGGCTTTTGCAGCCTTTGCTATCTGATCGCATGCTTTTTTGACGGTGGCCGCGCGGTCAAGATAGACCGGGCACACTTGCGCAGCGGCGATTAAAAATGGCTTCATAACGGATTGTCTAATATCGTGATTTACATTCAATCTCGCCAATCAGCAACGGGAAGCCGGATGCCGAAAACCCCAGGATCCCATCGCCGATTGGATAGTTGATCTCCCTGGAGAGGAATGCCGAGAATTCAGAGCCAAACTGTAAATCCGGCAGAGAGCGCGAATTCATCGATCCCGTACCTGTTGACCGCCCCGCTCGGATTCAAATTGATATTGAGATACTCGACTCCCAGATTCAGCAGGGCATGACTGACCACGTCAACTTTTACTCCCCCTCGTCCACCCCAGCTGAAACCGCTCTCGGTGGATGAATTCGATTGAGAGGTATAGCCGAGGAGGAGTTCGATAAATGGATAGACATTGCTTTGCGTTTTAAAATTGTATGCCGGCGCAACAAAGAACATGACCTCGGTGGTGGAATGCCCGCCCGAGCTAATAGACGTAATACCGAGTGGATCGAGCCCAATCTCAAAGCCGTCCGCTGGAAAATATCCAACAAACGGAGAAAAGGCAAAAATCGTCGTCGCGTCCCCGCTCACACCATTGGCAACCGGCGTGAGACTCTGAAATGAAATATTCCCGCCGATCTCGCCCGTTCCTTCCGTGGCAAAGCTCTTTTGCTCCTGTCCCGATGCAACCTGAACCATCATGGTCAACAGAACCATTATGACAAGGTATCTCCCACAATCCTGCGATAATATTCTCATGGCTTGCTCCTTTATGTTGGTTTGCGACTGCAGTTAATTATGGACCACGAAACCCCTGAAGGAGAAATGGATCGCGTTGCCGATGGGCTGGACTTGGCCGCTCTTCCTCTCTGCTACCTCAATCCACCAGCATACTCCGCACCGGCCGGTACCTTACGAGATGGATCTATCATAAGGTCCGGGTCGCAACCGACCACATTTCTGGAACATACCGAATTAAAGATTTTCTGTCAACAACTGATAATAAAGCAAAGAGTTAACTTCATAAATCCGGAAAGACAAATGCCCGGGGAATCAAACTCCGGGCATTTGATGAGACAAGTTCTGAGCCATTGTGTGAATCGAAATGGACAATTTCTCAATCACCATCCCGATCACCGTGACGGCCATGGCCGTGCATGTTTCCACGGCCTGGTTTGCCTCCACCATGATCGTATCCCCGAGCATAGGATTTGAAGGGACGGTTAACATACGTAACAATTTCGTCGTCGGAATAAACATGTCTCGGGTGTCCTCCCCCATGATTCCGGTAGTAGCCCCATGCCTTGCCGTAAGGAGGTCCGGTGACTACCGGACCGTAGCACTCGTCCGGGTCAAGTCCACATCGTGACGATATATCCTCCCAGCTTTCTCCACGCAGCCTCATCTGGATAATTGCATCGGGAGAATAATGAGTTCGATGCGCGATGAAGAACACCACCGGTACTTCTTCCTCAGGAATGCCCCGGTCATGGATAACAACGACCTCGCGTGGAGCGACATGGTAGTAATTCCCGACCGCCATATGGAAGCTCTCCAACCGGCCGTTATCCACAGAGAAACCTACACTCACCTGCGCCGCCGCCGGCACAGACCACACCAGAGCGGTAACCAGCATAATCAGAGATCCAAATATTGCTCGCCGCATCGTATATCTCCTTTCAATGAGTTATCATTTCATGACTAATATCTCCCCGTAAGTATCACAAAGCCCATGCCGATTGCAACAGAAAAAATTTTAATATTTGTGGGAATGATGAATCGACCGCAGGTAAACCGATGTTCTGTATGAAGATATTCAGGCTCGCGAAACCCTGTTAATTTATTTTAATACCGCAAAGGGAATATGTGAAACAGTGTGAGTGATGGCTTTTTTGGTCAGTGTACAAGTACGTTTTACTTTTCTGCGATAAAAAGTCCTTGTTACAGAAGACTTTTTGAGACAATTTCCGAAATCTCAATAAGCCATGAACAAAATTTCATTGGGAATGAATGAGACGTCGCCATATGAGGATTACTCTGGCGCCGGGCACAGCTGACCTGTTGACGCCCGTCAATCTGCCGTTGACACTCCCCCTCATAATTGCTACTATTTCTGACATGTCACCCGTACCGAGGGTCTGGAGCTTGAACAATCTCACTTTGGATTGAAGAGAAAGCGTTTTACGCTTCTGGAGGACGGATTGCTTTACGAGGAACGCAGTCTGTTCCTTTCCCGGCATGAGTTCAAGGTCCCCTACGAAGCTATTCCAAGAGAAATGTTTGAAGCGAAGGTTTCATCGAGGGTCGCCCTTGGTTTTTTGGCCGCAATCCTCGGCCTCGGAGTACTGACATTCATCGTCTCGTTCCTGGACCCTTACACAGATCCCAGAACGCCCGTCGTTTTTCTGATCGCCGCAATTCCGTTTGGGGTAATTTTTTACCTGTCAAGGAAGCATTTTGTCGGATACAATTGTCTGGGAAGGACAATCCTTTTTTACAAGGACAAGCCATCCGCACAGGAACTTGAGACCTTCCTTGCGCACCTTCAGAGGAGACGGAGCCTCCGGCTCAAGGTATATTTTCTGAATGTCAAGACAGCCAGTCCGACCGATGAGCTTGAGAAGCTCGTCTGGCTCCGCAACCAGGGGACGATCACCGAAGAGGAATTTCAGAAGCTGAAGGAATCGCTCATCAAGCGTTCAATCCCGGACTGGACAACAGATGAGACGTTCGGGTTCTGCGTGAACTGAGAAGACAGCGAAGTAATACGGCGCATGTCAATCGTGGGGCGGGACGGCCTCTGTTGAAGGAATCAAATCCAAGACGTTTCGCAGTGTGAACAATCAGATGAAATAATCCTCATCCCGTCTTTACGTTTCGCCGGCAATGTGCCTCCTCATCGTCAGAAAGAAACCCCGAGAGAAGCATTCACCATGTTGTACGAGACCGGTACCTCTGCGCTGTAACGCTCTCCATAATACCCATTCCCAATCTGGATGAAAGAAGTGTACCAGCGTTTTTCGGTCGCTTCCTGGTATTCATAAGCGATGTCAACGAAGAGTGATTGAGATTTCGAAAGATGAAACGTAATCGCCCCTCCGACATCGACAAGCAGCCCTCCTGAAGAGATGGACGTACGATCCGACAGCTTGCCGCCGGAGATCGTGGAGAGACCGGCGCTCACGAACAGAACGGGAAAGATCGGTATCTTGACCATGGGAGCCCGCAAATGTAGGAACACTGGAATTATTGATGTGCCCGAAAGCGGATCATACGACCCGAAAAACCTCTCGTAGCCAACCCCCAGGCCAACGAATACGAAATCACTCACGCGGATCCCCTGCATAGTTCGTACGTTACCAATTGTTTCACTCTGACCATTGACAGTTGCGTCGGCGAGAACACCCGCAGTTATGATTCCCATGTACGAAACCGGACTGTGACGCTTTGCCCCGGTTGAATCAACAGTCGGCTCCTCTGTTGATCGAAGCGAGTTTCTATACTCAGATGCTTCATCAGGTTGAGAGTATGAGACAGAAATCATGAGGAGAGTGGTTAAGATTATGTATTTCATAACGTAGTTTGCCTCTAACACCATCATTGTACGTGTAATTGTTCGTTAATACAGAGCCTGTCGGGTTCCTATGTCCCGGCGCTTTTCTGCGATCGGCTTCTTTCGCTCACGAGCCAGAGCACCAAAGCGCCAACGAAAACAAACGCAACGTAGCTCAACCAAACGGCAATTCTCACCCCACCGACAATGATCTCTAATCCCAGAATTGCCCGGCACAGCTGAGCCAGGGCAATCAGCGTGAGAAATAAACCGGCTACCAGGGATGCTGGACGATACATGGAATCACCTCTTGCCAATGTTCAGACATTTTACTTGGACTTAATTAGGGGGACAGTCACCTGTTCTGGATTTCAGCCAACCTATTCATTTCCATACAAATCCGTACTGACATACCGTATACCGGAATCAATCAAAAGGGTGACAACCGTCGCCTGAGGTCCCAGACGCTGAGCAACCTGCAAAGCCGCTATTACATTGGCACCGGAGGAGGTCCCGGCCAGCAATCCTTCTTCCCGTGCCAAACGGCGCGCCATCGCTTTTGCATCAGCTGAACTGACGGTCATGATTTCATTAACGAGAGTCCGGTCCCATAGGGGAGGAATAAATCCAATCCCAATCCCTTCGATAGTGTGTGAACCCGATGTGCCGCCGGAGAGCACAGGGGATTCAGCCGGTTCAACGGCAGTAATGTGAATTTGGGGATTATATTGCCACAGCACCTGTGTTACCCCGTGGATGGAATGGGCGCTCCCGACCGTCTGGACAAATGCGTCGATTTTTCCGCCCGTCTGATTCCAGATCTCTTCGCCGAGTGAATAATATCCGGTAACGCCGTCATAATTATTGAGCTGGTCCGACCACCAATGTCCCGGCTGCCGGCTCAGCTTACGGGATGTTTCGATCATCTCTTTAATAAGTTTCTCCGTGATCATCTGATTGCCGCTGAGAACGTCAGTTACTTTCGCGCCGAATGCTTTCATTGTAACACGCTTCTCGTTGCTAAACGCATCTGAAAAAACCGCATGAAATCCATAACCGCGCGCAGCGCAGACGAAGGCAAGGGAGATGCCGGTGGTACCGCCTGTATATTCGACAACCGTTCCGCCGGGCTGAAGTCGTCCATCCGACACCGCACGCTCAATGACCGCCTTTGCCATCCGGTCCTTCATGCTGCCGGT
>JAWOMQ010000215.1:0-14514 GCA_033852415.1 Bacteroidota bacterium | reverse complement strand
ATGGATTGGGATAATTTTGTGAAAGAGAATACTCCATGGGAATACCCTGAAGTCCCGACTGTTCAGACACTATGCGCATCGATGCAGCTTCTTCAGATGACCTCACAGTCACTGAACCACTTTTCCGGAGAGGGATGATCTTGTCCCCCACTCTAAGAGACCACTTCCCATCATCGACTTCCTGGAGTTTCCATTCAAGAGACAAAGGATACTGCGCGCCTTTGAGGAGAATAGCGTGCGACCGGCGGTCGCTCTCATCAGCAGATACCATAAATCGGTCATCGTCGAACCGCACATCAAAGCCTCCTTCAGGGGGAAATGGCGGCAACGTCGATTGCTTTAATGCAAGAGTAGCCTCGGGAGATGAGGTAAAATACAAAACGCTATGCCGATTGCCGGCGTCGCTCAGTGCAATCGAACTCACGGTTGCAGAGATTAGTGAGGTACTCCTCTTTGGCTTTGAACCGGGGGGCTGGGACGCCGTGATTATCAATTTCCCTGCCGAACCTGCTCTCACCCAGTAGCCCTGGCCGGGATCGATCGATGATGCGATCTGATATGAGCCATTATATGAAAAGTAATTCGATTCTATCAGGTTTGGCGGTTCGGAAAGCAGACTCCCGACATCGACGGAGACACCAATACCTCCTATCAGATTCCAGCCGCCGGCAAGGTTCACTGTGTCAGCCATCAGAATCGGCCCGGGATAAAGGGCGCTGCCTGCGCTATCGAACTTTACCCAATATCCTATTCCATGTGAAACCGAATCGCGAGCGACATATCCATTCTCATAGAGAAACGCCGGAGATTGGGCTGCCGGGTAGACAATCGATTCAGGATAATGTGAGATGTTCGTCGGGATAGAAACCATATTCCATCCGCTCTGAACGGGAATTGAAAACGTATTAAAGAAGATCGAAACACTATTGCTCCCGGTCTCTGCGACCGCAACATCCAGACGACCATCGTTATTGAAATCCGCCATCGCCAGCGCACGCGGACCGGATCCAACGGGAAAATCGTTCCTCGTGAATACCGCGCCGCCGTTGTTCATATAAATCGAAAGCAAATTTGCGCTGGCATCAGAAATGCATACGTCGATTAAACCATCCCCATTAAGGTCACTGGCGGCGATTGCCCACGGCAGAGCACCGGTAGCTTCGGGAGTCGCGGAAGGATAACCGCCGGAGCCATCCTGGTACGAAATGGTGAAGTCGTTATCCCCTGAGTTCGTCGCAAGAATGTCCGGCCTTCCATCATTATTAACATCAGTCACAAAGACCGCGCGGGCGGAATTTCCGATTGAATAGGAAACCGGTACTCCGACAGCGCCCGAGCCGACGTTGTCAAGGACACTGATGGAGGATGAGGCAAGGCTACTGACCAGGACAACATCGTTTCCCCCATCACCGTTGATGTCGGCCAAGGCCGTACCCCAGGGAAAGAGACCGGCGCTGAAGAAAGAGGGGGAACCGAAATCACTCCCCGTGTCGGGTAGAATGACAACGCTGTTGCTTGTCGGCACGGACGCGACGATGTCCATTGTTCCTGTTCCCTGTATATCACCCGCAGCAATCGACAACGGAGAGCCCCCGAGAAGCCGGTCGAGACGCGTGGGGAAATTTCCTGTTCCGTCGTTTTTCAAAATGGTCACTGAGGATGACCCGCTGTTGGCGACAACGATATCCAGATTGCCGTCGTTATCAACGTCGGCTAGAACCACCGAGAGCGGCGATACTCCGACAGAGTAATCGACCTCCGGAGCGAAAGTTCCATCGCCATTATTTTTCAGAACCGAAACCGAATTGGAACCCATGTTTGCCGTTACAATATCTACATCACCATCATTGTCGATATCTCCCGCTGCCATCGCCCACGGTTGATGTCCAACGGTGAAATCCGATTTCTGACCGAAGTTTGCGTTCGATATCGAGGAAGCTACGGAAAATTGCCAGCTATGAGGCGTAATGCCATCAGACGAAGCTGTTCTGACTCTGCTGGTAACGTCGACAGTCACCAATTCACCTGGCTGGAAAGGACGGCTTGGAGTCACGCTCAGGATTGTGTTGTTTGCGCTGAATCCAAATGAGTATCGATGAATTCCACTCAGTGATCCTCTGACAATGACAGTGCTTGTATCGTGCACTGATATAGGATCCATGCTTGTGTCAAATGTCGCCTGGATGGAGGTGTTCGCAGAAACCGAATTCTGGAATGCAGCCGGATAGACAGCTGAAACACGGTGCAGGATGAGATTGCCAAAATCCTCTCCCTGATAACTTTTGCTGGAAAGTGAGATCGATACGGCGTACGTCGATGTGGGCGGGGCAGTCTCTTTCCATCCGTAACTTGCCTGCTCACTCACGGTGTAGCTGCCAGGATAGAGATCCGGAAACGAGTAATGACCGTTGTTATCTGTCGTTGTCGTAAGATTTCCCGCCCCGCTTACTTTCACAACCCACCCGCTGAGTCCATTTTCGCCGGCTTCCTGTAATCCATCTTTATTCACATCATTGAAAAGTGTTCCGCTTATCGAGCCGGGAGGGACGACAAGATTACTCATCTCAACTGAATCATTAATAAGATTCGCCGTTTGCTGATAAAACAGGGTGCTGTTGAGGAAAACGCTGAAGGATCTCATGGTCGAAGTATCATCAGAAAACCGGATGGACGAAAAAAAACCATTTGTCTGTGAGAGATTGAACACCTCACCAGACGGAGAAACCTGAACAGAACCAAAATTAATGATCTGGCTCGTCACGGAATCGACAACATACCCCTCGACCGCTGCAGTCGCGTCCGAGAGTTTGAAGATCCCGTTCGGGTTAAATGCTCCTGCTGTGGCGGCAATGTAAACGTTCGTGCCGGTCTGTCGGTCAACCTTCAGATTCCAGAGAGAATTCTGCGGCGCGTATCCGAGGCCAAGGGCTGTCCACGTGAGCCCCGCATCGGTCGTACGATATACGGCGGCATTATTTTCGGTGAAGGTTCCGGAGTATAGGGTATCGGGATGATTATAATCGATATCGAGAGACCACATTGAAATCGACTGCAGCGACGTCAGGCTCCAATGTTCTCCACCATCCGTCGTCTTCCAGACGCCCGTCGAGCCGACGTTTCCGGCATAGGCCGCCGCGTAGGCAACCTGTGGATTGCGCGGGTCAATGACCATTTTCGGGATTTCCTGAGACCCGCCGCTTTTCACCTGTTTCCAGGTGACGCCTTCGTCGGTCGATTTCGAAATTGTCCCTGCCCCGGTTCCAGCATAGAGGATATTCGCGCTGTCGGGGCGAACGACCAGACCGCAGAGGTTGCCTGAGCTGCCGGCATGGCCCTGGAGATGCCACGTGCTGCCCCGATCTGTTGTCCGGTACACTGATGCATCGCCAAAATTTCCAGCATACATAGTGTCCGGATGGACCGGGTCGTAGACGACGCTCTCCCCATCGATACCATAATTATTGAGAACGAGGGAGAAGGTTAGACCCCCGTCGGTAGAGCGGTAAAGTCCATCACTGAAATTAACAACAAAAAGAGTAAGGGTATCGTTCGGATGTACAATGATTTCTCTTGTCTCGAATGGGATGAAAGTATTCATACTCGTCCAGGATTCCCCTCCGTTTGTGGATACATTCAACCGGTTATCATTCCCTTGTGCATAGACGGTATAAGGATTATAAGGGTTGATCCCGATACTAATGCCCTGGCTATTGAGTATTTTTTCCCACGCTGGAATTTGTGAATAGCACTGCGGGACGGCTGATGCGAGAAGAATGATCGTACTCCAGAACAGCAAACGAATTCTCATAAAACCTCCAAAGAACGATGGTGACGACAAAAGCGCTGATTATGATAAAGATCAATAAAGAAGAATAGACTACAATGTCAAGAAGAACAAATGGACGGGAACTGCAGCTGAAGCAAGAGAAAGGTCATCGATTAGTTGTTGATTGGCGAAGAACGTGACCTTCAATAATCAATGCAGCTCCGCATCCGTCGGCGGAGGTCCCAGGACATCATCTGACGTCAAAAACTTAACAGCTCCCATGTGGAGCTCGAGGATCCCACGTTCAATCCGTTTTCGATCACCAACGACGACAATAGCCATGTTGTCGGGATCGATATATTTTTGTGACACATGCAGGACATCGTCCCTCGAGACAGAAAGAATCTTTTCCGTAAAGGAATTAAAGTAATCATCGGGCAACTGGTAAATGACGAGTTCCACGAGTTTGCCGGCGATGCTCTCCACCGTTTCGAACCCCTCCGGATATCGCAGCGTAAGATAATTCTCTGCCCGCATGAGCTCGGCGTCGGTCACCGGCCGTTGGATACCGTTAAACTCATTCATGAATTCGACAAGTGATTTATCCGTCACTTCCGTCTGAACGGCTGCGTGTGCCGTAAAGGGGCCCGGAAACATCCGGAAATCGAAGAGGGAACCTGCTCCGTATGTATAGCCGTGCGTTTCTCTCAGATTTTCGTTGAGGCGCGAGGTAAAGGCTCCTCCGAGGATATCATTCATCACCTGGATACTGAAGTAATCTGGAGTTACACGGCTGGTGCCGATGCGTGCAAAAATAATTTCAGATTGAGCTGCACCGGGTTTGTCTACCAGATAAATTGTTCTTCCTTCGACCTGATGAACTTCAGCTGGTTGCTTCACCGGCACCGGGGCCGAGGTCCACATTCCGAATGTTTTCTCCAATTTGGGAATCACCAGATCGCCGGAGATATCGCCGACGACCACGATGGCCGCATTATTTGCATGGAAATACGTATTGTGGAAGTTCCTGATGTCTTCGACCGTAATAGACCGTAAACCCCCGATATCACCAATAGTTGGGGATCCATACGGGTGTCCGACTCCATAGAGCACTTTTTGAGACAAGATCGACGCGATAGCAAGGGGGTCATCACGCCATTCCATGAGAGTTGTGAATCTTTCTTTCCGCACACGAACGAGTTCCGACGGTGGGAAGGCGGGTCGAAGAACCATGTCCGCAAAAAGCGCCAGTGCTGAATCCAACGTGGCGAATGTGCAGTGGAGACTTGCGCCAGAACTGTGCCAGCCGGCAAAAGCACTTATGTGAGCACCAAGGTAATCGACCGCATCCGCGAATTCAAGCGAGCTTCTGGATTCTGTTCCTTCCTCCATCATCGCGGCAGTAATGGTCGCGAGTCCTCTCTTCGTTTCCGGATCACACGCGGTTCCTGCACGCACAATTGCCTCCACCTGAACCAATGGAAGATTGTGCTTTTGCAAAAGGATCACCGGGATTCCGTTCGACAATTTGAAATGCTCAATTGCTGCCAGATGGAGCGAAGGAGGAGGACCAGGCTGAGGTGGGACAGACCTGTCAGGCGTTTGTGCCATCGCTAAGGTAAAACAACACACAACCACCTCAAGGATCCGTATGATCGCACGGCTCATGGAGGTTCAGTCCCGTTTGAGATCTTTTTGAGCGGCAAGGTCTGTCCTCCCTTCGGGAACGATACTCAGCGTCACCCCTTTTGCCTGACCGAGAAATTGTCTAACCACGTTCGATATCGCCGGAGCCTTCGCAGTCTTATATCGTTCAAGGTCTTGATTGAAATAATCGGGGTTTCCGGTCAGAACAAAGTATTCATTTATCTGATCCGCCTTCTGAGCTGTGCTTTCGAGTTGATCCAGAAAATCAACCTGAATCTGGTTAACTGCCCGCTGCACCTCACGATCTGCAGGGGGAATCTGTCCAAGCGTGTCAATTTCCTGACGGATGATACGTTCCAGCTCAGTGAGCGCATGTCCGCTGCGGGCGGTCGCAATCACATAGAACTCAGAGCAGATCTCACGTTCATCCTGGAATGCAGTGACGTCCTGCGCAATTTGAAGTTCGTACACAAGCCGTTTATAGAGGCGTGAATTTTTCCCTCCAGCAAGAATGAACGACGCCAGATTCAACTCCGCATTGCCGGGCGAAAATTGCTTCGGCGCGATCCACGCGAGGTATAATCTTGGTAATTGAACTTTGTCCTCCTTAATCACACGTCGATTCTCCGTCAACAAAGGAACAACGAACGTTGTATCCGGGATAATCTTGCCCCCTGGAACATCACGGAACCATTTTTCGACGAGTGCACGGGTATTTCCAGTATCAATATCTCCTGCGATGACAAGGGAGGCATTTGCGGGAGTGTAGTATTTCCTGAAGAATCCGACAATATCGGAATAGCTTGCAGCCGTCAAATCCTCCATCGATCCGATGACTGGCCAATGGTACGGAAAATCCTTCGGAAAGAGAGTCTCGTCGATGATAATGGGCGCCATCCCATACGGCTGGTTGTCGTACGATTGACGGCGTTCATTCTTCACAACTTCGCGCTGAACGTCCACTTTTGCAGGTGTCATGGAATCAATCAGGTAGGCCATCCGGTCTGATTCCAGAAAGAGCGGGAGCTCGATCGCACTTTTGGGAACGTTTTCAAAATAATTGGTCCGGTCATTCGTGGTCGACGCATTATTATCCCCTCCCGCCGCTTCGAGCCATTGATCAAAACGCCCGAGGGGAACATGCGCTGAACCTTCAAACATAAGGTGTTCAAACAAATGGGCCAATCCGGTCCGACCGGGCTGCTCGCGCGCAGATCCAACGTGATACCACAGATTGAGGCTTACCAGAGGAAGAGTGTGATCCTCATGAAGGATAAGATGGAGGCCGTTTGGAAGAATGTATTGTGAACAGGGAACATCCATCTGCGCCGACGCGGTCGCAGCAAACCAAAGCATTAAGAAGAGAACGGGGAGAACTATGAGGTCACGACCCTTGAGCATAACTAGTGGAAAAAAGCCTCGTAACCGGACGGATCGTACAAGAACGCTCTAACGGTTGTGACGAAGGTAGTCAAGCCGAGGTTTCAGTTTTTCTGCCGGCATGAGCAGCTTTTCTTTAGGGAAAATAGCATCCTCCTGGCTTGTGAACGTCAATTCATACTCGTTACTCATCACGATGGCCTCTTCCGGGCACACTTCTTCGCAATAGCCGCAGAATATACAGCGAAGCATATTGATTTCGAACTTTACCGGGTAGCGTTCTTTCCAGAGTTCAGTTTCGGACCCCTGCACTTCAATTGCAAGTGCCGGGCAAACTCGCGCACACAGGCCGCATGCGACACATCGTTCGACGCCTTTCTGTTCAACCAGAACCGGGCGACCACGGAATGATGCGGGCGGATTCCATCGTTCTTCCGGGTATTGTCTTGTAAACTTGGGTCTGAAAATCTGACTCAATGTGATCTTCATACCTTGAAGGATCTGTGGGATGTACATCCGTTCCCACATCGAGAGGTCCTTCTTATGAACCATTGGAATATGATATTCGGAGCTCATGGTTTTGATACGTTTCGCACTATGGTGATCGTCTACACTAATAAAAGAACAACCCCGGTAACGAACAAATTCAGAATTGCCACCGGGAGCATGACCTTCCATCCAAGATTCATCAGCTGATCATAGCGGAATCTTGGAACCGTCCATCGGATAACGATGAAGAAAACAACCAAGAGGGCGACCTTAACGCAGAAACCAGCCATCTGGACCAGGCTAACCCAGAACGGCGAGAGTCCAAAGTTCTGGACAAATGGAACCTGCCAGCCCCCAAGATAGAGCGTCGTGATTATTGCACTGGACGTAAGCATATTTGCATATTCAGCCAAAAAGAACAGGCCAAACTTAAGACCACTGTATTCGGTATGATAACCACCGACCAATTCCGGTTCAGCCTCAGGAAGGTCGAAGGGCAAGCGGTTTGTCTCTGCGAAGGCTGAAACCAGAAACGTGACGAAACCGATAGGCTGGAGGAGGATATTCCACTTCCACCCTGCCTGAGCCGCAACGATCCGATCGAGTTGCAGGCTTCCGGCAATCATAATGACACCGATAATCGATAATCCCATCGCGAGTTCATAGCTTATCATCTGCGCTGCCGATCGCATGCCGCCGAGAAGGGAGTATTTGTTATTGGAGGACCAGCCGCTCAGGGTAATCCCGTAAACCCCGAGGGATGTGAGAGCCAGGATATAGAGAATCCCGATGTTCACGTTGGCAATCTGAAGCTGAATGTCATGTCCGAACAGGGTAATATGATCTCCGAACGGGACGACAGCAAATGTGGTAAGTGCGACGGTGATTGAAATAATAGGGGCAAGATCATGGACAAAGCGGTCGGCCTGCCGGGGGACAATATCTTCCTTCAGGACGAGCTTGAGGACATCGGCAAGCGGTTGAAGCAAACCTTGCCAGCCGACTCTGTTTGGTCCGATGCGATTTTGGATTGCAGCAGCCAGCCGCCGTTCCAGGAGAACAATATAGGCAACTGTCCCCACCATTACTCCAAGAACGATGACAACCTTGAGGAATGCGATCAATATATTCATCACACCTTCCCCGCTGCTTCGATCTTTCGAGTGGTTCGAAGGGTCATTCCATGAGACCCAATTTTCAGATACGACATGCCACGGAATGCATCGATTGAGGCCGCGATATCATTAAAAACATCCTCGGCAGTATTATACCGCCACTTTGCGCCCATCGCATTTGCAATACTTACGCAGATTCTCCAGGTCGACCGGGCGTCGCGTTTAGCCCCCTTCATCCACCGGTCATTCTGGGCACCAAAGCGATCAAGGCGGCTTAAGGAAAATCCGTCGAGCGCCCGCTCATTTTCGGCCGTGGTCACCGCCGGTCTGATCCTCTGCACATGTCCTTCACCATTGACCATGGTTCCGTTCTTTTCGGCATACGTCGACGAGGAAAGGACCACATGAGCGAGGCGCGTCGCCACATTTTCGATGCTAGAATGAACGACAAGAAGATCAAGCTTCGATAATGCCTCGGCGATTTTCGGGTCGTCCGCAATCCGGTCGTCTATTACATAAAGCGCCTTAATGGTTCCGTGGTTAATTGCGGTGATAATCGCATCAAAGTTCACGGCCGAGTCTTCCGGTACAACTCCCATTTCCCGCGCTCCGGTTGCGTTGGGGGTTTTGTCCGGCCGGATAAGAAAACCATCCTGGTTTTCCTCGTTGGTGTAAGTTTTAAAATCGATTTTCTTTACACCCAGGTAATACATTAATTTTACAAAAAGAAAGTTATCCTCGTTTGTCGCAAAGGGGGATCCGATAGCCGCAATTTCGTACTTCTTGTAGCTTTTAAGCTCAGAAGCAACACGGGCAACCGCTTCATCCCAACCAACCTCAACCAGCTCGCCATCCTTGCGGATCATCGGACCCTTAATGCGCTTGGTAGTATTGACAAAGCCAAACGTTTCGAGCCTGCCCTGGTCGCACATCCAATACTGGTTCACTTCCGGGTTAAACCGAGGGGTTAGACGCAGGATTTCGTTGTTCCTCACCCACATCTTTGTATTACAGCCGCGCGAGCATCCAATGCAAATCGTATCCGTCGACGACATTTCCCAGACCCTCGCCTTGAAACGGAAATCCCGGCTTGTGAGCGCCCCGACCGGACAAAGATCAATCGTATTCATAGAATACGGATTATCGAGATTTTCACCCGGTGCCGTTGTGAGGACGACATGGTCCGCTCTTTGCGTAAAAACAAGCTGCGGCTTCTTTGCAATCTCATCACAAAACCGGATGCAACGTGAACACATGATGCATCTCTCGACATCAAGCATCACACGCGGGCCGAGGGCAACCCTTTTTGGTTTCCGCACTTTTTCGAATTCGAAACGGCTTATCCCCTCACCAAACTTATAGGCGTAATCCTGCAATTTACATTCGCCCGCTTCGTCACAAATCGGACAATCCAAGGGATGATTGATCAGGAGAAACTCCATGACGGCTTGCTGCGCATTGACCACTTTGGGCGACTGTGTTTTCACAACCATCCCGTCCGCAACCTGCGTTGAACAAGCGATTGCCAGTTTAGGGAACTTTTCAACTTCGACGAGACAAATCCGGCAATTTCCGGCGACGGAGAGACTCGGATGCCAGCAAAAGTGCGGGATCTGGATCCCATTTTCAAGTGCCGCCTGGATAATGGTCTTGGTCCCCTCGACTTCACATTCTTTTCCGTCAATAGTAATCTTCGCCATCGTATAGAGTCAGCTGAGGAGAGGTCGTTTAAGATTATCGATGTAACCCAGGTGGGATTGTGCGCTTGCTTTCCTCACGCATGCCCCCCTGTCTCCGATATGGGCAGTGAGAAATGAAATCGTTCGAAATACTTGCCGTGGAATTCCTTCAATTTCTCAACAAAGCTCTCAAGCTCTTCAACCGGAGGGAGAAAGGTTGTCCGGAAATGAAATGTCCCCGGGATCTGTCCAAATCCGGAACCTGGCACGACGCATATTCCAGTCTCCTCGAGAAGAGAAAGACAATAATCGAAATCTCTCCGCGACTCGTATGTGAGCCGATCCTGTGGGGACATAGCAGAGACATCAATGCCCGCTTCGGGAGGAAAATCGATCCTCACAAATGCATACATTGCTCCCTGCGGAACCTCAAGAGACATACCAGGTATCGCGTTAATTGCATCTCCGAGGAGTTCAGCCTTCGCCTTCAAACCCTTCAGGATCGCATCACGCTCTGCGACATAGAGCGGAAAGCTTTCATCAGCCGGCTTGGGCGGAGAAACCATAAGATACGTTGCAATCTGACCCGGGAGATTCGCGCAGAGACTTATCGACTGTAATTTCACGAGCTCCGTGAGAACTTCCTCGGGAATATTCCTGAATTCCACGTAGCCTCCGCGGTGACCGCACTCCCCGAGGAAACCTTTTGAAACAGAATGGAAGCTAAACAAGGAAACACCCGTCTCTCCCAGATCGGCCATCACTTTCGCAAACGAATAGAACTTCATCCCTTCGCGGTAGATGTTTTCCTGGTATACTTCATCCGCAAAAATCGAGAGAGAATGACGGCGAGCGAACCGTATAACCATTTCTATATTTTCGCGGGTGAGCACAGCACCTGTCGGATTGCCGGGATTTATAACCGCTATTGCAACCGGTCGAATTCCCTTGTTCTTGGCCGCCGTAATACTTTGAGTGAGAATTTCTTCACTCAGCTGCCAGTGATTCTCTTCGTCGAGGTAATAGGGAATCTGTTTACCGCCATAAAGATCTATTGTGGCGCTGTACAACGGATACTGCGGCACAGGGATCATAAATCCATCGCTGGGGCTTTTCAATAACGCAATAATCGCCGACTGAACACCTTTGCTGGCACCATCAGTAAGGATGATCGATTCTCTTTTTGCGGGGATTCCGTCTCTTCTCTGGATAAAATCCGCGACTGCCTGTCGAATGAAAGGTATGCCGGCGCTCTGGGAATAAGCCCCCGTGCCAAGAGGATATCTCGAAATGAACGACTTTGCCCTTTCCAGGATATCTCCCGGATAGAGAGATCGGATGTTCTGGAGTTGCAAAAGAGCGGGAAATTCTATGAGACTCAGCATCTGCCGGAGATACGTGAGCGGCTGCTGCTTCAGCGCCTGTGGATTACCGATATTGCAATAGATGATCTTCCTCCCCTGTTCCTCGAGTTCTTGCGCGCGTTGCACGATCGGTCCACGCACGGCGTATTCAGCCGTGAGAAGATTCGGATTGAGTGATTTTATTGATATCATATTATCTGGTATCGTCGTCAATGAACATGTATTATCCAGGACCGGCGTCCGGCACTGTGGTGCCGAGGGAAACACAGCCCTTCAAGAGAGCATGAATCAGGCCGCCTTCCGATCACGCGGGATATTTTTACTCAGAGGTCGAATAACAACGGTTGAGAACCGGTCGAACTGGAATAGTCTGTTTGCAACGCCCCGAAGATCGTCGACCCCAATGGCTTCAATAGCCTTCAGCACCTCATCCAAGGCAATGAATTTGTTGAAATAGAATTCGCCGCTTCCGAGTCTCATCATCCGGTTCGACATGCTTTCCAGGCCGAGCATGATCGAACCCTTGAGTTGCGCTTTGGCGCGCGTGAGTTCACGTTCGCTGACACTCCTGTTCTTGAGTTTTTCCAGTTCGGTATAAATTAATTCTATCGATCGGTTAATATTATTGTTATCGGTGCCCATATATACGCCGACATTTCCGGTGTCGCTCAGGAGATTCGCAAAAGAGTACACTGAGTACGCAAAACCGTATTTCTCCCGAATATTCTGAAACAGCCGCGAGCTCATTCCATCTCCGAGGAGCGTATTAAGAAGCAGGAGGGCAAATCGCTGTCGATTATTGACCCCGAATCCGAGAGTGCCAAGGCACACGTGAGCCTGTGTAATAGGTTTCTCAAAAAATTCCTGTTTCGGATTTGAGCGCCGCGGTCCGGACGTCCGCTCGATGCGGGTTCCGTTATCACGTGCGGAGCGAAAGAACTTCTCAACAAGCTCAACCAGAACCTCATGCCTCAGATTGCCCGCTGCGGCAACCACCATGCGGCTTGGAACATAATGCCGATAGATGAACTGAAAGAGATCCTCCTGCCGAAAGCCTTTTACAGTCTCCGCCCGCCCTATAATCGGAAATCCCAGCGGATGCTTCTTGAAAACATTATGATCAAAGTAGTCATGAATGAGATCATCCGGATCATCCTCAATGTTCTTCAACTCTTCAAGGATGACGCCTTTCTCTTTTTCCATCTCGGCCCGCGGGAAGAGGGGGTTTTGCACAAGGTCTGAAAGGACATCAATCGCATCCTTCAGGTGATCATCAAGAATCCTGGCATAATAGCACGTATGCTCTTTCGTTGTGAATGCATTAAGGTAGCCGCCGACCTGCTCCAGGCTCCGGGCAATCTTAGGAGCGGAGAACCGCTTCGTCCCTTTGAACACCATGTGCTCAAGGAAATGCGAGATCCCGTTGTTAGACTCATTTTCATCCCTGGAGCCAACGTTGATCCACACCCCGATGGAGATCGAGCGAACATAGCGAATCTCTTCGGAAACGATAGCTAGCCCATTCGGAAGAACAGTTTTCTGATATTCTGCTTCAGGGCCGAAGGGAGAAGCGGGACCAACTTCCCGCGAGACTGTAGCCATACTAGTTCAACATCGTTAATAATGCCTGATAAAATATACCACAAAGACGGTCGATAATCAACTAATCCGGAGGTCGGGAAGATGAACTCTTGAGGAGGTCACGGACTTTCGTGACAACCATGTCGATCGCCACGGTATTTTCTCCCCCTTTTGGTATGATCACGTCTGCCCAGTGTTTGCTCGGCTCCACAAACTCGAGATGCATCGGCTTTACAGTCGTCGTGTACTGATCCATGACAGATTCGATGGTGCGGCCACGCCTGAGGACATCTCTTCTGATTCGCCGCAGGAGCCGTTCATCGGCATCGGTATCGACGAAAATCTTGATGTCCATGAGCGACCGCAAATCCTTCTCAACAAAGATAAGAATCCCCTCGACAATGATGACCTGTTTCGGCGTAATGTGTTTCGTTTCCTTTAATCGACGGTACGATGTGTAATCATATCGAGGTTGCTCGATACTCATCCCCCTCTTCAATTGCTGCAAGTGCTGGATCAGGAGAGACGTTTCCAGCGCGTCGGGATGGTCGAAATTGACACGTTCAGGAGGTACGCCGTGAAATGACTCAATATCTTTATAATAGTAATCGTGACGCAAGACAATAACCGACTCAGCGTCGAGACGATCGAGAATCCTATGTGTGACTGTAGTTTTCCCTGATCCGGTTCCTCCCGCGATACCAATGACGAGCGGTTTAAACGACATAGTGAAAGAATATACTTGAATGAGGCTGGAGATGCAAACACGGTTTGCTCAACGCCGGCTCTCGTCCTTTTCGCCTCCGTAATCTATCACTCCATCTCCAACCCAATCTTAAAGGCAATTGTATCTGAAACTCCGGTTTTATACATTTGGACGAGTAAAATCCTGAGGATTATGATCGGCACACTTCTTTTCGTTATCGCGATCGTGTATATCGTCCAATATTTCCTGTTGACCGTAGGACTGAGACGCGCGGACTCGATTTCGTCAGACAAGAGTTACGAACCATTTGTTTCCGTCATTGTCGCCGCACGCAACGAACAGGAGCACATCGGCGAGTGCGTCAGTTCACTTCTGCACCTTGAGTATCCGCGCGAAAAGCTGGAGATCATCGTGGTAAACGACGGATCTACAGATTCGACCGGAGCTATTCTCGCCTCGTACCTGCCAAATCCCCTCCTCACGATTGCAGACACCTCGGCTGCCCCTGGAAATTTGCGCGGGAAAACCAATGCCGTCGCAACCGGCATCAGCCGGGCCCGGGGCGAAATTATAATGCTCGCTGACGCCGACTGTACCGTGCAGCCGACCTGGGTCAGAGAAACGGTTCAGTACTTCACCCCGTCGACCGGGGTTGTGGGAGGGTTCACTCTGCTCACTTCCAGACGGATATTCGAGGGGATTCAATCGCTCGATTGGCTATTCTTATTCGGAATTTCCTCATCAACAGCAGGATGGGGAGCTCCGTTGACGGTGATCGGCAACAATT
>JAWOMQ010000076.1:0-18211 GCA_033852415.1 Bacteroidota bacterium | reverse complement strand
GTCAATGGCAAATGAAAAAATCGGAATACCAAAACGTTTTGCCCTAGAACAAAATTACCCAAACCCGTTCAATCCTTCAACCACCATAACCTATGCGCTGCCTGAGAGATCATTTGTCGTGCTGACGGTGTACAATTTGCTGGGGGCGGAAGTGAGGGTTCTGCAAAATGGTTATCAGGATGCGGGGTATAAAACGGTCACTTTTGAGGGTAAGGATCTGCCAAGCGGTATTTATTTCTACCGGTTACAAGCAGGGAAATTTACCGCCGCAGGAAAGGCCATGCTATTGAAATAAAATTCCCGTATTATATAATGGTACTATGCCGGCTCGCCCGAGTCCTCATGCCCGGCGAGACAGCATGTGCAGAGAAGTGAACACTAATGTGAGGAAAGGAGAAGCCATGCGCACAGAAAAGAGATTGAATACGACGGGAGGTTGGAGAATGATTGCCAAACGCCCCGTGAATTCTGCTGTCACGACGAGGTGGGCTGCACTACTTGGTGGCATTCTCCTTATGGTCATTGTGTGTCCCCAACTGTTGTTCGCACAGACTCTGGCCGACAGCGTAAAATGGCGCATCTATTTGTCTGGCGTGGACAGCGGGGATGTGTCTGTAAAACCGGTTTGCGTAATCGGACTTCATCCGGACGCACATAATCCTATTCCGCCAACAGATACCATGCGGGATTTTGGTGACCGTTGGTGGGAAGATTTTGTCACCAGGATCGGAAGCGATTCTGAATGGTCACAGGCACCACCGGCGCCGCCGGGATCATACTGGCAATTGGCCAATCTGCGTCAGCCGTACGTTCTGCAGTACAAGATGATGTACCATCATTTCGTCGACACGACCATGTCCGACACGACTGTCGTCAAGTGGGCCAGCCAAACGATCGCCGCCCAGGATATTTATAACCAGACATGGAGCTGGCCGTCGCCAAAGGTACTGAAATACTATGCCGACAGTATTCTTCTGACCGATGCCACAGGTCTTCGCCTCAGGATAAACCTGTTGAAGGACTCTCTCTATAACTATAATACCCTCAAGGATACGGTCCCGGGGAGCGGCGGATTTCCCATTTCCACAAGCAACATGAGACTCATTATTTTTCACCCCAAGCGTGCACCTCTTCCTCCCGATACCGTCGGGATAATCTACCCCGTAAATGGCGCCACCAACTTGAATAGCAGGGATACGTTGCAGTGGGTGGCCGTTCCGACTTTTGGCGGTTTCATTCCATACTATCGGGTCCAGATCGCAAACGACAGGACATTCAAGACACAATCGATCGTAATGCAGGACTCGATCACCGGAACGAGCCGGAGATTTGATGTGCGCACAGTGGGTTGGTATTACTGGCGGGTGAAAGCCTTTACGCCGTTCGGCGTAGGGATAGATAGAGCTACTCCCGATAGTTTCCTCGTTACAGTGGTCAATGGAGTTGCGGGTGGCGACGGGCAGCAGAAGCCCATGAAATTTGCTCTCTACCAGAGTTACCCGAATCCCTTTAACCCGTCGACGGCCATTTCATATTCCTTGCCGGTCCGCTCATTCGTCAGGTTGACAGTATACAACACACTCGGTTCCCCGGTCAGGATACTCCAGAATGGTTACCAGGAGGCCGGCTATAAGTCTGTCGTATTCGACGCGAAGGATTTGCCGAGTGGGATCTATTTCTACCAGCTGCAGGCAGGCACATTTAAACAGACGAACAAGATGATTCTTTTGAAATAGCAATCCCACAGCATTGGGGTGGCGAAGTAGTCCTCTGCGGCAACTCATTTCACTGAGTTGCCGCTTTTTTTACCTGCCGATATTCTCCTACTCAGTTTTCCCCTTCATCGGGAGGGTACTCTTGCGGGTGCAGGGGGGGATTTTCCCTTAAGTATCTACGGGAGGGCTTCCGCGGTTGCACAGAAAGAAAGCGGGAAATACCCCATTGTGTGAATGGGACAATACAGCTAATTTATCCTCAGATAAGCCTGATGTAATCATTTGCAACCGAATTATCGACAGAACTATGGAAAATTCTCATAAGAGAAGCATTTGGGTACAAGTTGGCGGTGCGGTTGTCATGCTCCTGCTTGCAACTGAGGTGGTACTATTGACCATCCAGAACAGGGAATTGAAAAAGGCCCTCAGTGGAACGACATCCATGGCGCAAGTCGAACCCCTTAAACATGGTGATCGCGTTGAACCAATCAGAATCCAGACATTAGACGGTTCGAGTACAGAGCTGCAGTACAACGATCCGACAAAGAGATATCTGCTCTTTGTACTCTCAACAACATGCCCACATTGTGAAAAAACTTTACCGGTCTGGCAATCTTTCTCCCACAACAAAAGTGATAATTGTATAGTGCTGGGGTTATGCATTCATAGCCTTGATGAGACGAGAAGATTTTTGGCCGCGAAGAATGTTGGATTTTATACTGCTTCTGTTGAGCAGGATACGAGTTTCGGGCGTAAGTATAAGATCGCAGGCGTCCCCGAGACAATTCTCATCAATGGAAATGGTACCGTTGAAAAGTCCTGGATCGGTGAATTGAGTCCCGGGCAAACAAACGAGATCAGTACGTTAATAGCTGACACAAAGCCATCACTTAACTAATCCATCCAATAACCTCATTCAATAAGGAGCTATTGTATGAAACGCCTAAAAGGAAGTGCCATCATCGCGGGACTAGCGGTGGTTATTCTTGTTCTCGGCCTATTACAGATCACCTCGACCGCTCAAGCCCGACCGGAATACTGTTCAGTCGTCTGCGGTATCGGTCCATCCGATCAACCATGTACCGCGCAATGTTCAAGCGGGTATATCGTAACGACCTGTGCCACCTACTGGCAGGGTGCCTGCTGCTATTGTCCACCACCACCCGGTCAAAGCAGCTGCTGCTGATTAGCGTCAGGTTGAGATAGTGAAATTGACGATCATACTTACAACCCTTGAAGGAGACTCGGTATGAGAGGTATTAAAAGCATCGCATTATTAGTGGGGCTGACAGTTTTTATTCTTGTCCTGGGCGTAATTCAATTTACAACACCCGCCCAGGCACGACCGGGGTTATGTTCGACCGTGTGCACCAGTTGCGAGATTCCGCCACAGATCACCTGTACGGTTGTGTGTGCCGACGGATCATGGGGGGTCAAAACCTGTGATAGCTGGTGTGCAGGTGGAAGTTGCGGTGTGTGCCCTGTCCCTTGCTGAACGGGAATCCATCTGGTTAAATCTCCTGTCAACAAACCGGAGGTTTATACTCACAGATGGATGAAACTTCAGACGTAAGCCACCGCATTGATGTGGAATGAGACTGGCCCCGACCAGAAATTTTCTGGCCGGGATTTTCTTATAAGATCGCATCACAAAGCGCAGCACCTCGCGAGGTGATTCCATGATCGTACATTGCGCGCTCCCCTTCCATCCCGCCATCCTTTGATATGTTCTTCCTGCATCCCTTTCTTCTGCATTCTCTGTGTTTAGATTCTTGTGGGTCGGCATTGGGCATTTGAGTCTTTTCGATTTATTACTATATTAATGGAGGACATTATTTCCCGTTTACCTGGCGCCAGATCCCGCCATCAGATTCATCTGGAAGTAAAAGGACACTCTATGAAAAGACATCCAAACCTGTTCATCTCTCTTCTTGTAGCTCTTTCCCTCTTTTGGGGCTGCGCAAAAACTGAAACACCGAAATCTACCCAGCAAGCTTCCTCCGGTACGATTACAAATCAAGGTAACGTTTTCGAGGTAACGAGCGTTGAAAAGCGTTCACCCAAGGTCCCGAATTTTTCCTGGAAAGACGGATCGGGCGCGACGGTAACCTTCGATCAATTCCGCGGTAAAGCGACACTCATCAATTTTTGGGCAACATGGTGCGGCCCATGCAAGAAAGAGCTGCCCGACCTCGTGGCGTTGAGCAACGAACTTGCCCCGAAAAATGCAAAGATTCTCGGCGTCTCTGTCGATCGCGCTCCCGGCGTGACCGACCTCGTCCGCTCGTTCACTTCAGAACATGGTATAACATATCCTGTGCTTATTGCAAACGATGATATGGAGGACGCCTTCGGGAATCCTCGGTTAATTCCGACTTCGTACCTTATCGATTCCAGCGGTAACATTGCTCAGACCATTGTAGGCCTCCACACAAAGGATTTTTATCAGCAAGCGATTACTTCTCTCCTGAAGAACTGAAGGATCTTCTCTGCCCACGGACGCGACACCGACCCCGATCGCATCGGTTGGCGAATTCGGCCTGATTGATCGGCTCAGAAAACTTCTCGAGATCCAGGTCGACGATGCAACCCTCTACGACTACCTCGTCAAAGGCATATCGGATGACGCAGCGGCGTACGTTCCTTCCCCCGGAAAGATAGAACTCGTCACAACCGATATACTTGCCGAGGGGATTCACTTCGATCTCACATACACTTCTATGAAACACCTCGGATGGAAGACAATGATTTCCAGTCTGAGCGACATCGCGGCAATGGGAGGAATTCCCCGGTATGCGACCGTCGGTGTTTCTATCCCTAATAAGATTTCACTCGAAATGATGGAGGAGTTGTACTCCGGGATTGCATTTGCCTGTAAGAAGTACTCATTTCTTGTCATCGGCGGCGATACGACAGCCTCTTCGGCAAACATGTGGATCACGGCAACTGTCATCGGAGAAGCGGATGAAAACCGGATCATCTACCGCAATGGCGCAAAGCCGGGTGATTATCTCTGTGTAACCGGTCATCTCGGCGCTTCACTCGCCGGACTTAAGATATTACAGCGTGAGAAGAAAAGGTTCCAGGAATCGGGACACAAAGAAACTTTTAAGCCCGACTTTAGCCCGTTTGCTTCCGCGCTGGAAAAACATCTCATGCCGCAGCCGCGCTTCGACATCTCAAAAATCCTCACGGAAAAGGTGAAGACTAATTCGATGATCGACATCAGCGACGGGCTTGCTTCAGAGATTCACCACATTTGTTCCGAAAGCCAGACCGGCGCATCTCTGTTTGAACATAACATCCCTCTCGATGCGGTCACTCAGCGCATCGCCAAAGAATTGCAGGAGTCGCCTGTGGATTACGCGCTCTATGGCGGTGATGAGTACGAGTTGCTCTTCACCATTTCTGAAAGTGAGTATCAGAAACTCGAACACCTCACAAACGACGTTACCATCATCGGGAGAATTGTAAAGCCGGAACAGGGCATTTTCCTCACGCGGGAAAATGGGCAGACCGAGCCGCTCGTTGCCGGCGGCTGGAATCATTTCAAGCAGTCTCCCTGATCCGTTCCTTCGATCGCCCCTCATCTCGTACTATTATCAACTGCGCAGAGTTCTGGGACTCAGGCGCAACATCGTAGCATCATCGGGAAACTCTCGGACCATCTGAATCGAAGACCGTTCGTCCTCCTCACACTTGCCTTCACCGCACTTTATTCCCTCTCGCATGTCACGACAACCAACTATTCTCACACTATGGTTACTCCCCAGCTTCAGCGGTTGCAGAAGAGGGTTCTCAGGGAGCGAGCCGTTGCGTCACCCAGTTCCCAGCGGCTGTCCTGGTATAAAGAATCCGATCATGGAGACGGGCTTTTCGTCCCTGCCAGAACTCTATCTTTGACGGACGAACCCTGAACCCACCCCAGTGCGCAGGTCGCGGGATTTCCTTCCCTCTGTATTGCTCAGCAATCTCAGCTGCCCTCAACTCGAGCCATTCTCTGTCCCGGATAGCTTCAGACTGCGGTGAGGCATGCGCACCAATCTGACTTCCCCTGGGTCGGCTTCTGAAATAATTGTCCGCTTCCGCAGAGGGAACTTTTTCAACTTTCCCCTCGATCCTGACCTGTCTTTCCAGCGACGGCCACCAGAACATGAGCTCGGCATGCCGGTTTTTCTGCAGTTCTCTTCCTTTGCGGCTCCGGAAGTTTGTGTAGAAGACAAATGCCCCCTTATCAACACTCTTGAGCAAAACAACTCTCACAGAGGGTAGACCAGCCGGCGAGACGGTTGCCAGTGCCATGGCGTTCGGCAAAAGAATCCCATTCCGCCCCGCTTCCCTGTACCACCGCTTGAAGAGGGTGATTGGATGACCGGGAATGTTTCGTTCATCAAGTGTTAACTGTCGGTGTCTATTCATGCGCAAGAAATCTTTGAAAAGAAAAATATAGAAAAAACATGCTCATCCTCCAATTTCTTCACGGAGTCAGTGTTCCACTCCCGGCAATCTTCGCACGCCTTTTCCTTCAGCCAATGAATCCTGCAAATGCACGACTTCCTCACGCGTGAGAGATCTGCTTTCCCCCGGTTGTAGATCGCCCAGCTGCAACGTCGCAAGACCAATGCGAATGAGCCGCAAAACCGGATGACCTACTGCCGCCGCCATTTTCCTTACCTGACGGTTACGACCCTCGAAGATTGTCATCTTTAGCCATTGGGTCGGAACAGTCTTTCGGAATCTGATCGGAACCTCCCGGTCCCAGAGCAGAGGTGGAACGCTTAGACATTCTACCTCGGCCCTACAGATTGATCCCGATTCAATGAGCACGCCCTGCTGCAGTCGATCCAGAGCCTCTGCCGTTGGAATCCGTTCCACTTGCGCGAGATAGACCCTCGAATGCCTGTATCGTGGTTCGAGAAGACGATGTTGCAGGTCGCCGTCGTTCGTGAGAAGAACCAGTCCTTCGCTGTCGGCATCAAGCCGGCCTGCCGGATACACGTCGGCTGGGAAGGGGCCATAATCTGCAATGGTTCTTCGCCCGCTTCGGTCGGAGAACTGACACAAGACATTGTACGGTTTATTAAATATGATATATCTCGACTTTTTCATACCATAGGTGAAGAGAAAACGCCTGGTAGCTCAGATCAATCTATCATTGTGGATCCTCAACAATCATTCATCTATCATTGCCCTCACTGCGGTGAGGAGAATGAAATCACGATCGACCTCTCTGCGGGGACGCGGCAGCAGTTCGTGGAGGATTGTGCGGTGTGCTGCAGACCGAATCTCATCTCGTGCTCCATAGATCATGAGGGCAATCCCCTCGTAGAAATCCAGCCAGAGTAGTAATTCCAATCTATATCGCCCCTGTCACACATCGGGGCAAAAACGCTCTATACCGGTGACAGGACGCACCGATTGTGACTAACCTCACACGTAAACCTTCTTTTTCTCATTTAATTCGGGAAGTATCGAAAACATGAATACATCCAGACAAAAAATGAGATATCAACTTCAGAGTTTTACCCGACAGCAGCGTGCCATCCTCGAATACATTCTCCTTGAACAGATGGCCAGACAGCAATGGTACACGGTGCAGTATCTCGACCTTTGGAAAACCGAAGGTCTTCTGCCGGTTCAATAACTATCATGGAGGGAATATGAGGTTCTGGGCAATAGCCGGAATTCTTGCAAGTGCAGTACTCCTTACAGCCTTCGTGCATCATCAGAAGCCAAAGCTGAAGACTGTCACTCCAAACCCAAATAATAAATATGATATCGATGAGCTCCTAACCGACCTCGACGAATAGCAAGACATATTGCTTCGTTTTCCACCCACGCGAATTTCGCCCGCGATCCCCCCCTCATTCCGGAATTCCCCGCCGGGCAGCATATTCACCTAGTCGCACTGTAAATTACGCAAGATAGAATCAACTGTCAAAGATACTGTGGTGCGCATACCGTTTAACTCATGCGCAGCGATTGTCCATTTGCGAAACGTTGTTTCGTTTTGAGATTCTCAGTATTCTGATTACCTTCCTCATAGAATGAGGGTTCTCAAACCCACAATATTGAAACCGGGAGACGTAATCGGCGTCTGTGCTCCTGCCAGTGCCCTGGAAGCAAACGAAAATCTTGAACGCGGAATCCGTTATCTCGAGCGAAATGGGTACAGAATAAAATTAGGGAAGAACCTCCTCCGAAAGCATGGTTATTTCGCCGGAACCGACGCGCAGCGGGCCAGCGATATCAATGACCTTTTTGCTGATCCGCAAGTTAAAGCCATTTTTGTTGCCCGGGGAGGATACGGCTCACATCGCATCTTGTCACTGCTCGATTACCGACGGATCAAGCAAAACCCGAAAATTCTGGTTGGCTACAGCGACATTACCGCGCTCCAGCTTGGCTTATTTGCAAAAACCGGTCTGGTGACTTTTTCCGGCCCGATGGTTGCGTCCGACCTGGGAAGGAAACTTACCCCTGAAGCCGAGGACTCATTCTGGAAAACCCTGACTTCAGCAAGCAATCCTGCGCCGATCACGTGCGCCACCACCTTGTCATCCGGACCGAACACCGTGAAGCGCTCTGTCGGACGAATACTCGGCGGCAACCTTTCGCTCATTGCCGCTCTCGTCGGAACAGGATACTTTCCTGACATCAGGAACCTCATTCTCCTCCTCGAGGAAATTGACGAACGCCCTTACCGGATCGATCGACTCCTGCAGCAGATTAACCTCGCCGGTATCCTCGACAGGGCAACCGGGATAGCGCTCGGGAAATTCATTAACTGTGCGGCAACAGCCGGCAAACCATCTCTCACCCTTGATCAGGTCTTTCAGGAGACTTTCTCCGGCTTCCGGTATCCGGTGCTCAGCGGCTTCGACTATGGGCACACAAAAAGCCCTCTGACCATTCCGATTGGCATCCGGGCCAGCCTGTCTACTCATTCCCGGAAGATCGGGTTTCTGGAACCAGCAGTTCAGGAATGAAACTCACACCGTTGATCCCCCAAAAAGCGAACCCATCCCTTAAATCCCGGCTGATCGTCTGTCCGCAGATCGCAGTGAAGGGGCTCGCATTAGTGTTCCCCTCATCACTCTCCCCCATCCTCTAAAAATGTGATTCAGACCCCATTTTAATTGACTATTCGTTTGATTATAAGTAAATTTGGATGTTTTTGAGTGATTCGATTCATGTTAGCATGTTAAAAATCGCTGCATTTGCTTCTGGTAAAGGATCTAATCTTACGGCAATCGTTGAAGCGATTGAGCACGGAAAAATTCAAAATGCCAGAATTGAAGTGGTCATCAGTAATAATTCCCACGCCGGCGCACTTGCAGTCGCCGACAAGCACCAAATCCCGGCACTACACTTAAGCAGGCAGCAATTCGAATCCGATGAATCGTATACCGGTGCAATACAAAAAGTTCTTACCGATCACGCAGTGAATTTTATCGTTCTTGCCGGATACATGAAAAAGGTCGACCCCTCAATCGTAAGAGCGTACCGCAACAGGATTCTCAATATCCATCCTGCGCTCTTGCCGAAATTCGGGGGCGCAGGGATGTACGGATTGCGCGTTCACGAGGCGGTCATTGCTGCCGGTGAAAAACAATCCGGTGCAACGGTTCATGTTGTGGATGAAGAATATGATCACGGAACCATTATTCTCCAGAGAAAGATCGACGTAGCCGCAGGTGAAACCCCGGAGACGCTCGCCGAAAAGGTTCTCCGCATCGAACATGAAATCTATCCGGAAGCGATTCGCCTTTTTGCCAATGGGGCGGTCACCATCGATCATTATAACACGGTGACAATCGCGGAATGAACTTACTTCTCCCCCATCGAGCGCTCATCAGTGTAACGGAGAAAACTGGAATTGTTGATTTCGCAAAGCACCTCCTGCAATGGGACATTGAAATCATTTCAACCGGCGGAACACTCTCTCACCTCAAGCAAGCCGGCATTCCCGCAATACCTGTCTCGACGATAACCGGATTTCCCGAAATTCTCGATGGTCGTGTAAAAACATTGCACCCGAATATCCACGCCGCTTTGCTCGCGGTTGCAGACAACCCTGAACACGTGCGGCAACTCCGCGATCACGGCATTACACCCATCGATCTTATTATCGTTAACCTCTACCCCTTTGAGGACACGATTGGGCGGGAAAAAACTTCACTTGCAGACGCGGTGGAACAGATCGATATCGGTGGACCGGCGATGCTTCGCTCTTCGGCAAAGAACTTCCGGTTTAAGACTGTGATCGTCGACCCCGGTGATTACCCTCTGGTTCTCAATGAAATGGAACGGAACAGCGGTTCGATCTCGGAAGAGACCCGATTTACCCTGGCCAGGAAAGTATTCGCCCACACTGCCCGGTACGACGCCGTAATCGCAGAGTATCTGGAACGAAGATCGCCGGAGGCAAAAGAGATAGAACTACCCGAGTCATTTTCATTTGGATTGAAAAAGGAGATGACTCTGCGATATGGCGAAAACCCACATCAGAAGGCAGCTTTGTATGGACAATTCGGCACTTTCTTCACAAAGCTCCATGGAAAAGAGCTGTCGTTCAATAACATCGTTGACATTCAATCCGCAGTCGGAATTCTGGAAGAATTTAGCGAGCCCACCGTTACGATCGTAAAGCACAGCAATCCGTGCGGTGTCGGCTCGGCAAAAAACCTCTGCGATGCGTATCAAAAAGCCTTGTCGACCGATCCAACTTCAGCGTTCGGGGGGATCATTGCCGTGAACCGGCCGCTGGATATTGGAACTGCTGAGGCAATCGACAAGGTATTCACCGAAGTTATCATCGCTCCCGAGTACATGCCCGGCACAGTTGAATTTCTTACGAAGAAGCGGGATCGCAGACTGATAAAGCAACTCAGGCAGGTCGGGTCGGAACGGAGATTTTCTTTGAAGCAGATAGCGTCGGGCGTGTTGATGCAGACAGCCGACAATCAACTATACGATCCTGCGCAGCTTCGGGTCGTTACACGCAGGTCTCCAACACCGGAAGAGCGTGCTGCCATGGAGTTCGGCTGGCGTGTAGCAAAGCATGTCAAATCAAATGCGATCGTCTACGCACGTTCAGACCGGACGCTGGGGATCGGTGCAGGTCAGATGTCACGCGTCGATTCGTCCCGGATCGCCGTCATGAAGGCGCGGGATGCTGCGCTCGACCTCGCAGGCTCTGCCGTAGCATCGGACGCCTTTTTCCCCTTTGCCGATGGATTGCTCGAAGCGGTGAAGGCGGGTGCGACTGCAGTCATCCAACCGGGTGGATCGGTCCGTGACCAGGAAGTTATCGACGCAGCTAATGAAAATAATGTAGCTATGCTTTTTACCGGTATGCGCCATTTCAATCACTGAATAAACAGAATCATTCACCATTCACAGAATGGATAACCATGGGATTATTTTCACTCTTTTCCGCTGATCTTGCGATAGACCTGGGCACGGCCAACACGCTTATTCATATGAAAGCGAAAGGGATCGTCCTCAATGAGCCCTCCATTGTGGCATTCGACCGAAATACCAAGAAAATAGTCGCCATCGGAAATGAAGCCCGCGAGATGGTGGGCCGTACTCATCGGGATATACGCACGATTCGTCCGATGAGAGACGGCGTAATCGCCGATTTTGAAATTGCCGAAGGAATGCTGAGAGAATTCATAAAGAAGGTTTCCTCAAACTGGATGCCGAGCCGGAGAATCGTCGTGTGCGTTCCCAGCGGGGTTACAGAGGTTGAGAAAAGAGCAGTACGCGACGCCGCTGAACACGCCGGGGCAAAAGAGGTACATCTTATCGCCGAACCGATGGCAGCGGCAATCGGGATTGGACTGGATGTTGACGCCCCGGCCGGTAACATGGTGGTGGATATCGGCGGTGGAACCACAGAAATTGCCGTCATTGCGCTTTCGGGCATTGTCAACGAAGAATCGATTCGCATTGCGGGCGATGAAATGAATAACGCCATTATCCAATTCTTCAAAAAGAATCATAACATTCTTATCGGCGAACGAACGGCCGAGGCAATCAAATGCGAGGTCGGTTCTGCGATGCCGTTAAAAGAAGAGATCACAATCCAGGTCAAAGGGCGCGACCTCGTCAACGGTATTCCAAAGACGACCGAAGCGAGCTCAATAGAAATCAGAGAGTCGCTGAGTGAACCGATTCAACAGATTGTCGATGCTGTGAAACTCACACTTGAACGGACACCTCCCGAGTTGTCGGCGGATATTCTTGATCGGGGCATCATGCTGTCCGGAGGCGGCGCACTCCTGAAACAGCTCGACGAACGATTGCGGCTTGAAACCAGTTTGCCTGTTCACGTCGCGGACGATCCTTTAACCGCCGTTGTCCGCGGGACAGGTAAGGTCCTCGAGCATCTGAGTCATTACTCCAAAGTGCTGATAAAAAGCCGGAGGTACTAGGCAGTGAGTTACAGTACGTGCACATCCGATCAGTTGCTCTTTCTTCATTCTTTCGGTCGATATACCCCCTGACCGATGCACCGCTTGCTCAACATCATTCTCCTTTTCAAAGAGTACATCGTCCTCATCCTGCTCATCGTATTCTCGCTGGCATTACTCACGTCAAACGATAATCCCCAGATCCGGCAGATCCGGTCATACACGGTCGGCGCGATCGGGGTCGTCCAGGAGGGGCTGTCGATCATTCCAAATGTCTTTGAGCTGAAAAGTGAAAACCAGGTGCTGCGTCGTCTGGACATGGACCTTTCAAACGAAGTGAATTTGCTCCGCGAAGCGCGGATAGAGAACGCACGGTTGCGAGAGATGCTGTCGTTGCGTGAACGCCTGCCATATACAATGGTTACTGCAGACATCGTCAGTAAAAATCTTCTTCTTCTGCGGAATACGATTACGCTCAATGTCGGTGAAAGCGATGGTCTTAAACCCGAAATGCCGATTGTTTGCGAACTGGGGCTTGTTGGAAAAATTATCGCGACGAGTGCCCATTATTCTGTCGGTCAACTTGTCTTTAACAAGGATTTCCGGGCAAGTGCAAAAATCGAGCGGAGCAGAGTCGATGGGATTATCCTTTGGGAAGGAGGAGAATTTCTAAAGTTGAAAAATGTCGCCCGGACTCAGGATATCCGGGAGGGCGATGTCGTCATCACATCTGAATACAGTAACATCTATCCCCGTGACACAAAGATTGGCCTCGTTGCTGCAATCTATCAGAAACCGGGGAGTTTATTCAAAGACATCGATGTCAAACCCACAGTCGATTTCTCAACTCTCGAGCAGGTCTTTGTCGTCACCGGTTCCCACAACCCTGAGCGCGACGCACTTGAAAAGAAGGCGGGCGCGAAGAAATGATCTCACGGTATTTCCGGTATATTCTTTTCACTCTCGGACTCGTGCTTATTCAGGAGAAATTCCTGCGTTTCATAGGTCTCGAGGGAATCACCCCCGACCTCCTCACGATCTGGATCGTATATATCGCATTGCAGCATGGTCAGATGCATGGGATGCTCTGGGGATTTTCCATCGGGCTTTTCATCGACCTCAGTGTCGGGAATTTCATTGGTTTGTCTGCTCTGACGAAGACCATCGCCGGATTTACGGCGGGATATTTCTATGATGAACAGCGCAAACCGGTCATCCTGGGAAGTTATCGGTTCCTGGTAATTATCTTGATTGTATCATTTATCCATAATATATTTTATTTTGTGATATTCACGCGGGGAAGTGAGATCGGCTTGCTGCGGGCTGTCCTCGAATTTGGTATTGCCACCACGTGTTACACTGCCGTTATCTCTCTTCTTCCCATGTTTGCCTTTGCAAGAAAGCTTGGAAAATAGTTCATGGAAAACTTTGAACCATTATCCCGACGAACCGCGTTTCTTACAATCATCGGGCTGCTTTTCATCATCGCTGTGGGGAGGTTGATTCAGCTCCAGATACTCTACCAGGATGTCTATGGGAAAAAATCCGAAGAAAACAGCATTCGGCCCATTGCCGAGGATCCGATTCGCGGATATATGTACGACCGTCACGGCAGGCTCCTCGTTGACAACCGGGCATCGTATACCGTAACAATCACCCCGTCAGAATTCAGGGAGAGCACACTACCAGCCCTTGCCCAGTTACTGCAAGTAGATACGGAGTATATCAAGGACAAATTACGACGCGGAAGAATCTATAACCGTTTTGCCCCAATGAAGGTCAAACGTGATATCGATTTCCAGACACTGGCTTCCCTCGAGGAACAGCGCGAAAACTTCCCCGGTGTCGATTACCAGGTAGAGACAAAGCGCTTCTATCCGACCAAGGCCAAAGCCACTCACCTGTTCGGTTACGCCAAGGAAATCTCCGATCAGCAGTTGCAGGAGATGGGAAACGAGTACCGTCCCGGAGATCTCATTGGCGCCACCGGTCTTGAAGCGGCGTACGAAAAATATCTTCGCGGCAGAAAAGGATACGAGTTCCTTACGGTCAATGCAAAAGGACAAACTCTCGGAGCGTTCAATGACGGGAAAAACGATATCCCGCTCAAAGAAGGAAATGATTTGATCCTGGCAATTGACGGTGATCTCCAGGCACTCGCGGAGTCTCTCCTCACGGGACGACGCGGTGCAATTGTTGCAGTCGATCCCAGCGACGGCGGAGTTCTTGCCCTTGCCAGCAAACCTGATTATGACCTCAGCCAGTTCGGAGGCGTAACTCCCGCGAACGTGTGGAATTCCCTCATCAACGATTCGACCAGACCGCTCTTCAACCGCGCCACGATGACTCGATATCCCCCCGGATCGACATTTAAAATGGTGCTTGCTTCAGCCGCACTGCAGGAGGGGATTATCTCTCCCAACTGGAGAATACAATGCAGTGGATCGTTCCGGTTTGGAACCAGGATCTTCAAAGACCACATTTCTCACGGGTCCACAGATCCTGTTGAAGCAATTCAACGATCATGCAATGTATTTTTTTACCAGGTGATGTTGAAGACCGGCCTTGACCTTTGGTCCCAGTACGGTGAGGACTACGGCTTCGGGCAGCCAACGGGAATCGATATTATGGAAGAAACTTCCGGGCTGCTTCCCACACAGGATTATTTTAATCGCGTGTATGGAGTCGGCAAATGGACTCAGGGATATCTCGTAAGTCTGGCAATCGGACAGGGAGAGGTGGGTGTCTCTCCCTTGCAGATGGCATGTTACGCCGCCGCACTCGGTACGCGCGGGATCTACCATCAACCGCACGTCGTTGAACGCATACGCGATAATGGCACCGGCCAGGTTCAGCAAGTCGCCACCGGAACACACCGCATCGAATTGGATGATTGGGTGTGGGATATCATACACACCGGCATGTACCGCTGCGTCAATGAACCGGGCGGCACAGCACTTACCGCGCGTGTGCGAGGAGTCCGTGTCGCGGGTAAGACCGGCACAGCGCAGAACCCGCACGGAAAAGACCATGCGTGGTTTATCGGCTTTGCGCCCGATGAAAATCCGCGCATTGCAATCTGCGTTCTGATTGAGAATGCCGGTTTCGGCGGAGTCGTTGCCGCACCGATCGCGAGTATGTGCATCGAACAGTATCTCTATGGAGAATTGATTCGCAACACACAAAACCAGGTCTTCACTCTGACTAAAGACGATGAAAAAGCGCTCGAAGATGAATAACGCCGGAGATTCGACCATTGAAAGATAATATCGATTACTCGATCATCGCGATCGTTCTCCTCCTTCTGATCATCAGCATTGCTTCCGTTTACAGCGCAACATACGATGCCGGTGCATCGATATATTTTAACCGCCAAATTATGTGGTCTGCCGCCGGCGTCCTCCTCATGGTCGCGATCATGTTCATTCCGTTCCGGACACTTCAATTATTGTCGTACCCGTTGTACGCCGGATCGCTACTGATGCTCCTTGTCATCCTTGCTGCCGGGAAAGTGGTGGCCGGATCAAAGAGCTGGTTGGGAGTGGGGGGATTTGGACTTCAGCCTTCCGAAATTGTTAAAGTCACGACTATCCTTGCCCTCGCGTCCTTTCTCTCAAACCGTTCAGTAAACGTGAACCGCCTGAAAGATCTTTTCATCACAGTCTCGATCGTCATGGTCCCTGTAGTTCTAATTGTCCTCCAGCCGGATGTGGGTACCGCCGTGATTTACATGGGGATGTTATTGGTGATCCTCTACTGGGCCGGTGCTTCAAATTTCATCATGCTGCTTCTCATTGCTCCGGTCGCAGCTGCTCTTGCCACACTCTCCGGCACGACCGCATTCGTGATCGTCATCCTGGTAACGGTCAGTCTGCTGATTGTCCTAAAAGAAAACAGATTATTCTCAGCATTGGTATTTTCCGCCACCGTATTGATGGGAGTTTGCGTGCAATTCATTTTCGGCAAGCTCGCACCTCACCAGCAGAAGCGCATTCTCACCTTCCTCAATCCCGATTATGACCCGCTGGGTGCCGGATATAACGTGATTCAATCCAAGATTGCGATCGGTTCGGGTGGTTTGTTTGGAAAAGGATATCTCCAGGGGACTCAAACCCAGTTGAACTTCTTACCAGCGCAATGGACAGACTTCATCTACTGCGTCCCGAGCGAAGAATTCGGCTTCGTCGGAGCATTTGCAATTCTTTCTCTCCTCACCGGCCTTCTGTTTCGTGGGGTATATATCGCCTCATCCGTCAAGAGCCGCTACGCAAGTATCGTGGCGATCGGAATTGTATCTTGTCTGGCAGTTCACACCGTCATCAACGTCGGAATGGCAATGGGCATCATGCCGGTTATCGGTGTTCCGCTCCCCTTTATGAGTTACGGCGGTTCGAACATGCTCACCAACATGGTTATGGCGGGCTTGCTCCTGAACATTTACGCAAACAGGAAGGAATATTAAGAGAGTGTAAGCCCGATTGTTTAAGTTGATGAGAACCGAGAGTTATGTGCTGGCCAGATGGCCCCGATCGCGAATATTTGCAAAAACGCTTGACATTGGTGTGGATGCTCTTTAATTTATGGCAGTTTTTGGGAGGCATCAGAGGTGGCGAGTAGTTCTTTGGAACCCGTTTGCGTGTAATGCGCAGCGGGTTTTTGCGTTTTGTGTGCTAGGCAGGAGAAGAAGGAGTCAGGGAACTAAAGTATATGCTGAAAATTGTTCGGCTGAGTTTCATACTTGGACTTGTCGCGAGTGCATTTCTGTCTTCGCCCAGTTCTGGTCAACAATTATATCACCAGAACAATAGGCATGTTTCTCCTCACATGCCGGGGGAGTCAACGGTGTCCGATCCGGACACGGCCTTCACCCGATACAGAGATTACTTCCAGAGGCACAAACAGGCGCGCTCGCAGGGAGCCGTTCGTTCTCCCTCATCCACGACTTACGATAGTGCACTTACACCGGTTGGCGAGTGGGCATGGGGTCCGTGCCTGGCTTTGGATATACAGGGAAACTTTGCATACATAGGGAATGGCCGTTCATTCCAAATACTTGATATGACTGATCTCAGCGCGCCAAAAATCGTCGGTGAATATGTAACAACTGCACTCATCCTTGATGTTCGCTTAAGAGGAGATTCAGTGGCATTTGTTTGTAATTGGGATGGATTTATGATTTTTGATGTGTCAAACCCGGCTTCTCCCCAGAAACTAAGCGAACTTTCACTTTGGGGCGGGAACCGGGTTATCCCGACAGATTCCTTTGCCTATGTTGCGAGTGGTGGGATACTCAGTGTCGTTGACATCACCGATCTCAGGAACCCGTATATCCGATCTCAGGCGGCGGGCGACGAAGGGGCTGGAGATAGAGATGAGATTGGTCTTCTCAACGGTCGCTATCTGTATCTGGGCGATGGTGGTTGGCATTATGGAATCTATGTGTATGATTGCAGCAACCCGGATCATATTCAAGAGTTGCCTAATCTGAACATTTTTTGGAGCTCCCTCTTAGTGTGTGATCGACACAGCATGTTGCTCGTTGGAACATCACAACTCCGCCTTTACAGTCTCAACAATCCATCAAATCCCGTATTTCTCGATTCATTGAAGGCAGGATCCGGCGTGGACTTGGTTACTGAGAGTGACTACGGCGGTGATTATCCCTATGATGTCGCGTTTACCGGGAGCAGAAAGGGTTGGATCTACACTATTGATATCTCGAGTTACCTTCAACCACATATCTTGGATAGTCTATATGTCTCACAAATCGCACTAGGGCAAACGTGGGTTTCTATTCCAAAATCGCGAGGAACATTTGGGGTAGCAAACTACATCGGACTTGTTCTCGCAGACGCTCAAGACCCCACCGCCCTTCAGACGGGGTCATTTTTTGTTGCAGGGGGAGATGGCCCTTCTGATGTCGCGCTTCAGAGTACGAAAGCCTACCTTGCAAATGGCAGTGCAGGTCTGGCCATACTGGATATCACGAATCCGCAACGACCAATCCGGGTCGGGTCGCTTCCTGTTGACGGCGCGGAAATCTTTTCTGTCGCAGTGGAAGGGTCATATGCATAT
>JAWOMQ010000097.1:0-4870 GCA_033852415.1 Bacteroidota bacterium | reverse complement strand
TACACCACAACTCTGCAGAACATCAACGGGACCGATGTTTACCCCGTTGGAAACATTTATTTTGCCAGCTTCGAAACCACGCCTGACCGAATAACACTGTACTACACACCCGATCAAACGTTAATATTGGGAGGCGGCAGCTAGCAGCCTGCTTTTCAAGTAGCTGATAAGCCAAACCCACAATTGTGAAACCGAGACAGAAGCAACCACACAGTTTCTGACGAACTCAGCAAGAATGTGTAAGACGCTGCGCATTTTTCATGCTTCGTAGTCTTCGAGAAAAGCAAAGCAACCCGACACTAACTGCGCAGATAGAGAGGAACATAGCCACCGCATCAACGTATTCCGGAACTGCGTTGGTACCAGTGAAAACTAGCATTCCATCGTTTTGACTGAAGGAATAAGTGACGAAGATGAAGGTATTGTTGGCATCGTCGATGATGAATCGGGATGGGTTCTCCGAAGCATTCATATTACCCTTGAACGTGATGATCCAGTCGGCAAGGATATCGCTAGATAGCAGAATCTTAGGAATAGTCACCCTCGCTGCCGATATCTGCCCCACGTTTCCGGTGACCTGAACGCTCAGGGTTCTGGCGACACCACTGAAATCGACGCTCAGAATAGTCGAATTGGTCGCGACATCAACCGCGAAAACTTGACCCTCAGCAGTCACGTTCGCGAAAGTCAGGGGATTCGTGAGAGGGTAGTTATCTGCGGCAGCTGGGCTCGCCGGATAAGGATGGTCAAAAATGCCGTCGCTTCCCGTGAAATTCTGACCAGGTCCGTCGTATATATCAACGTCGGAATAATCACTCCAGTAATTGCCGCCCTGTGGGTATCCTTCATCCAGGAAATTGACGCCTCCAAACAACGAAAACTGATGCGTGTTGTTTATCATATTATTGTGGTAGATTGAGTTGTTTTGGCAGGTCGTGTCAGCAAAATAGATGCCAAATCCGTTCTCGCGAATATCATCGTTGAAAATCGTATTGTTGTTGCTGTTTGACCTCACAAAGATTCCCCCGTCAGCACAGCTATCAAGACTGCAGTTTGATATTACGGAAAAACTGGCTGACTGCATTTGCACCCCGTCGTATACGTTGTGAATCTTCACATTCCTCAGAATCGTATTTGAAGCGTTGTTTATTCTGATACCTGGACCCAAAGTGCCTGGACTTGTGTCCGTGTTTTGTAGCGTGAGGTTCTCTATGTCAACGTTCGACGCGATGACCTGAAACAGCACACGGGCTGTTGTGCCACCGTCAACGATGGTGTCCTCAAGGTTTTCCCCGGTTATCGTGAGACTCTTGTTCACGAGAACGAAATCAGTGACCGAATACAGACCGGCTTTAACGAGAATCGTATCCCCGCTCGTGGATGCACTGATAGCCCCATCGATCGTCGGATAATCATCCGGAACAACAATGACTGTTCCCGAAGCGAAGGCTTTTGGTATGGAAGGGCTTAGAATCGGCAATCCGATTAATATAATCGAGAGCGCGATTACGCCTATTGGGATGAGAATTGACCATTTCATTTTGAACCCATCTCAACTGTTTTTCGACTAGTTGTTGTTGTTCGCTGATTTCCGGAGCTGCGGTGAACAACTTCCAAACTGCTTTTGCGGAAATGTTGCACGCAGCATATTTTCCTGCAATTTGATAACACATATCTCAAAGCCCCTGATTAAACTTACGTCTCAGAGAATCTGAATGATGGAAAACCGTTTCACGGCGCATCATTCAAAAACATCGTCAGAAAATGAATATTCACTATTACATTTTCACATTTGTGTATTGCTTGAAAAAATATCGAGGTCGATATAGAAGTATCTTCCAAAATGCTTAAATGCTCTTTATGGTCAAGGTACAGTAACCGAGGAGAAGGGAGAGTAGTGAAAGCGAAGCTGCTCATACTAGTCCTAGCTGTACTTTTAGCATTGCAGATTGCCGCGCTGCAGATCCAAACTGGACACCAAAGCAGCCTGCCCGTAGCCTCGTTTACTTACTCTCCACAGATACCAGCGCCAGAAGAAGTGATCACATTCAACGCGTCCGCTTCCTACGATCCAGATGGATCAATAATCCAATATCGCTGGAACTTCGGAGACGGAGCAATAAGCATCCTCACCAATCCGTTGGTTACTCATTCCTATCCTGTCGACGGTACCTATACCGTTGAGCTCACCGTTACAGACAACAGCGGAAATACCGCCAAATCCACAGCCGTCGTCGAGGTCAGCGCCGTCGTCTTCTTCAGACTGGCAATACTGGGAAGCCTGACGCCAGTGTCAAACGTCAAAGTGACAGTGTACTACCAAAGCGGCTCTTCGTGGATCAAGGCACCGACCGGTCCGGGACAATCTGAAATAAAGTATGACAATATGACTCAACCAGACTTGGCGGACAATGATGCTGAGCGATACAGAAACCCTGGGTACACCGCAGCCGCTCTCAGAAGTGGAGCCAGCAACGTCGGTTTTGACATTCACCCGAGCGGTTGGAACGTGTACTTCAAATTCGAATGGGGCTCTTACGTTGCTTATTGGCCCAATGAGACCACAATAGTCTATAACTACAAGGATGGCGGCATCGAGACACATAGCTACGCATCGGGTCACAGAGCATATTGGGATGCTTCTGCCTCGCAATACGTGATTAACGTCGGCGACATTCACGGCAACGGCGTAAGCCCAACCGAAAGCCACCCAATAATCGTAGGCATATCATCTCCACCCCCAATTCAGAAATACACACTGAACATTCGAACAAGTCCCGCTGGAATAGCGACGATTCCAGGCGCCGGCGAATACCTAGCTGGATCCAATGTCACGCTCACATCACCAGCGACTGTAGCGATATCGTCGATGAGCCAATATCGATTCGACTACTGGGACGTTGACAGCGCGTCGAGAGGGGAAGGCGTCAACCCGATAATTGTGACCATGAATTCTAACCACACCACAACAGCACACTATGTTACGCAGTATTTAGTGAAATTCACTCAGACCGGACTAGAGTCGGATGCCAGCGGAACCGTGCTGACTGTAAACGGAACGGCTAAAACATACGCTGATTTCCCCTACGCATTTTGGGCGGATTCCGGATCAAGCGTCACCTATTCCTACGCAACGCCTCTCTCAAGTAGCGCAGGAGGAAAACGGTTCAGGCTAAGCACGATATCTGGTCCGACATCGCCATTTGCTGTCGGTTCAGGGGTCACCGTCTGCGGCAACTACGTCACTCAGTATCTCGTTACGATGGGCCAGAGCGGAATAGACGCAACAGCAACCGGAACCGTGCTGACGGTTAATGGAACCGCCAAGACTTATTCAGAACTGCCTTTCAACTGGTGGGTCGATGCAAGCTCAGGAGTCGTTTATTCGTACAATTCGCCAGTTTCCAGCAGCACGGTTGGAAAAAGATTCAGCCTGCTGACCGTCGACGGTCCTTTGGAGCAGTTTGTGGTTCTGGCACCGACGACCGTAACGGGCCAATATTGTTTACAGCTTAGAGTCACCTTCTCGCAAACGGGTTTGGATTCCACTGCCCAGGGAACAGTGGTTACGATTAACGGAACACTATTCACAGCTTCAGAGATCCCATTCGAGAACTGGGTGAAAATCGGATCAACAATTGAATACTCATACAATAACATCGTGCTAAGCTCCACAGCCAACAAACAGTTCCAGAGAACCACCGTGACAGGCCCCAATTCGCCCATCACAGTCACAGCTCCAAGTTCTGTCATCGGAAACTACAAGACACAATATCAAGTGGCATTCGACGAAACCGGCGTCGGAACAGACTTTACAGGAACGATCGCGACGATTGACGGCATCACATATAACGGGGCGAGTCTGCCCGTTTCGTTCTGGTTCGATCAGAATTCTAACCACAACTTTGGCTATGCTTCGCCGCTTGTCGTTAATGCCAGCCTGCAGTACAGTTGGTCATCGACAACAGGTCTTTCCTCGCTTCAGACCGGAACACTGACGGTGACGGGCTCAGGAAGCATAACCGGCAACTACTTCATAGGTAACAGAATCACATTCGACTCAATCGGGGTAAGCTCAAACTTCACGGGAACAATCCTGACGGTAGACGGCACCGCGTATAGTTTCGGTCAGCTTCCGATTTCTTTCATCTGGCAAACAGGCACGACGCACAACTTCAGTTTCGCGTCACCCTTGAACGTGGGAGTCAACAACACGCGTTACATATGGACATCCACAAGCGGGTTGTCCACGGCTCAAACAGGTTCGATTACCGTATCCTCCTTTGGCAGCATCGTGGGCAACTACAAGACCCAATATTATCTGATTCTGCCGGCGAACCTACCTGGACTTAGTGTACCTTCAGGATCTGGATGGTATGATGATGGATCTTACGCTTCCGTTTCAGCCCAGCAATACCAACCTGGCGGTTCAAGGTACAGGTTCGACCATTGGGAGACCGCCGACATGTCAGAGATCGTCGATCCCTATTCTCCGACAACAACGATACTCATCGACAAACCCAAAACTGTCACCGCTTATTACGTTCACCAATACCTCATCAGCTTCTACCAACAAGGCATTTCCTCCGATGCAGTCGGAACGATTCTGACCGTGAACTCAACCTCAAACACCTATATAGACATGCCCTGCAGCATCTGGGTTGACGAGGGCAACGGAATAGATTACGCATTCCAACCGAGCGTCTACAGTACGATGATTGGAGTGCGATTCAATTTGGCAAATGTCACGGGCTTCAGTTCACCTATCACCGTAAACGATGACGCCAACATCACTGGCAACTATGATGTTCAGTACTATCTAGCCGTCACTTCCTCGTTTGGAACCTCAGGAGGAGAAGGGTGGTACAAA
>JAWOMQ010000033.1:0-11818 GCA_033852415.1 Bacteroidota bacterium | reverse complement strand
CATTTGCGATGATCTGATCCCCAAACACCCCGGGTTTATTTTCCCCTGCGAGGTGGTTATAGACGAGCCGCTGAAAATCGAGTACCTTTCTAACATTTTCAAAGATCGCCAGGACATGAATTTCTTCGCTTGAACAGACTTCCATGCCTGGATACACGACCACCCGCGAACCTGCCGCCGCCCGGACAACCGCAGAAACATTCTCAGCCGAGTTGTGATCGGTAATGGCGATAATGTTTATGTTTTGTTCAAGAACACGTGCGATGACCTTTTTCGGCGACATGAGCAGGTCGGCACAAGGCGAGAGGCACGTGTGTATGTGCAAATCCGCCTTGTAGTCCTTTAGCATCACGGTGATGCAGCAATGCCCGTTTTGTACAAAGCACCGATAGTTTCGAACGTTGGCTTCGGACTGGTAAGAATTGTCACCTTTTCTTCCACGGCCCGTCGCAGCGTATCTTCGGCCGGCGCCCGGCCATTGACCAGTATAATCGCCGCGTGTTCCTTCAGGACTGCAACGGCTATGATGTTGACATGAACCTGCATTGTTACCCAGACCTGGCCAGGTTTGCTGTTGGCAATGACATCGCTCAGCAGATCACCGGCGTACCCGCCGGTCACTTCCTGCCCCACTTGCATCGTCGGGTGGCAGACCGAAAACCCACACCGTTCGACAAGCTCTCTGACGATCATACCCTTAGGTTCTCTCCTTTCTCAGGAGTTTTCACCCTGTACCGACTGACGGTTTCAAGGAGGTTTTCCGACAACTTTTCGAACTTCTCCATCGCCACAAAGACACAATCACTTTCCTGCGCGTTACCCAGGATCACATCTTCGGCGAAAGTCATGCATGTGGGGGAACCACATGCTCCACAATCGATTTTGGGAAGCCGTTCGTATACTTCCTGTTTGAGCTGTAATTTCCTGAGCGCCTTCGAGACATCCTCGTCCAGCGGCTGCAGGGGAATCGATGGTATCTTTCCGGGAAGGGAAAAGAAATTTTTCTGGTAGAGTGCACGGATCTTTTCCCTGTCCTGACACGGCTTTACACCGAACTTCTGGACCATCTGCAGGACGCGACCGCGAGCGATATAGGAGTTTTCCACCGTAAGCGAGCCCCCTACACATGCGGCAGGACACGAATGCGCCTCAATATATTGGATGTGCTTTAGTTTCCCATTTTCAATATCCTCGAACACCCGCACCGCCTCACTCAATCCACCGATTGATAGGCAATCCTCTGCCTTGAGACAGGCCACCTGCCCGCCGAGAATCGGCCAGCCAAGTCCAAGCCCACGTATTTCCTCCCGGTCGTCGGTCCGGTTCAGCGTTGGAAGGACTTTAAGAATCGTAGGATAGATCTCGGAGATCGCGATCGTCCCGTCGACGAAGGAATGTTTCTTTCTTAACGGATAGCGTATCGCGAGCATTTTTGCCGGACAGGGTGTAAGATAGATAACACCAATTTCTTGCTCCCGGAATCCCGTTGTTTTTATCGCCTGGTGTTTTGCTTCACGCGCAGCAATTTCCATTGGTGAATCGATCGGGATCAAATGTTCGAGGAGGTTCGGATAGCGAATCTGTATCAAACGCACAATCGCGGGGCAGAATGGCGAAATAAACGGACGGGGACTGGGAACTGCATCTAGGTACTCCTGAATGGCGATACTCACCGATTCTGAAGCGCACGCCGCATCGACGGCATCATCAAAACCGACCTTCCTCAATGCCTCAAGAATGATCGCAGGTGAGATATCTTTGCCAAACTGTGAGTAGAAGACGGGCGAAGGAATGGCGATCATGTATTTGAAGCGCGAAAAATCGCTGAAGGAGCTCGTCTGTGGGATAATTGCGTGATTCGGGCAAACCCGCACGCATTCTCCGCAATCGATGCATCGGTCGTTCAACAGGGAAGTTCTTCCGCCCCGGACGCGGATTGCCTGTGTGGGACAAACCCGCATACAGGCCATTCGCTTTTGACACTTCTCACGGTGTATTTTTATGGATCGAAATTCTTTCGGCACGTCAATGAATTTGTATTGTAATTTCCAGCCGCGTTCCTTTACTGACCGTCGAGGCAATTTTCAGATCATCCGAGTTCTTTTTGATATTGGGGAGCCCCATCCCCGCGCCAAATCCCATCTCTCTCATTTCAGAGGTCGCCGTTGAATATCCCTCCTGCATTGCAAGATTAATATCGGGAATCCCGGCCCCCTCATCATCCACCACAATATTTATCGTCCTGGGTGTCACTTCAAATTTCATCACTGCACGCCGTGCATACATGACTACGTTCATCTCGGCTTCATAGGCGGCAATGGCCACGCGCCGGATTGTCAGCGAGTCGATGCCCAGCTGCTTAAGAATCGATTTAATTTCCGTCGATGCTCTCCCCGCATGAGAGAAATCCCGTCCCTCAATTGTGAACGTCTGTGAGTAGGACGTAACCATTTCTCATCTGGAAGGATGCGAGGCGACATTTTCACCATATTCCATTGTGGAAATCAAACCCTTTTTATAGAGAATTCCGCACGCTTCATACATCGAATACGCGGTTCCAAGGAGCGGAATGTTCTTCTGTCGTGCGAGAGTGATAATTCCCTCATCGGGCTTTTTCCCGCGCACGAAAACAATTGCGCGGATTTCTGCAATAAACGCGGTATGAACAGTCTGTATGTTCACCAGCCCGGTCAACAGCACCGCTCCCGAACGGGAGAACGCAAGCACATCGCTCATAAGATCCGACGCACACCCGTACTCGATGGGAAGATCCACTCTCTCTTCCCCGCTGAAGACCTCGCACAAGAGGGCGTCTTTTATTTGTCGGAGCGTCATCATTTTCAGCCGTTATTCCTTTGGACGGGTGGAAATCTCATTGACGAGCTGATCGCCGAAATAGACTGATCTCCCGGCGGGAATCCGCGTCGCGGGACAATTACTCCAGCATTGTCCACAGCCCGTGCACTTATCAGGATCAACGTACCTGGCCTTCTTTTTGACCTTCACCTTGAAATTCCCGATATATCCAGACACTCCTTCGACTTCCGAATAAGTAAGGAGGGTGATATCCTTTCTGTGTCCGACCGAAACCATCTTAGGTGTCAGGATACACGCGGCGCAATCGAGTGTCGGGAATGTCTTGTCAAACGTTCCCATGCGTCCCCCAACAGACGGCTCACGCTCCACCAGGTATACGTGATACCCGGCGTTTGCGATCTCGAGCGCTGCCTGAATCCCGGCGATTCCTCCACCCACAATAAGCGTCGCTTTATTGAGCGGTTGTTTTGTAATCTGCAATGGCTGGTGAAGAGCAACCCGACGGACGGCAGCGTTCACGAGTGCGATGGCCTTTTTCGTGGCGGCTTCCCTGTCGTCATGAACCCACGAGCAATGCTCACGGATGTTCGCAATCTGGACGAGATACCTGTTCAGGCCGGCCGATTCAGCCGCCAGCCGGAACGTCAGTTCATGCATCAGCGGCGAGCAGGCGCACACGACGACTCTATTGACGCCAAGATTTTTTATATCCTGCTTAATGAGATCCTGACCCGGATCAGAACACATAAACTTGTAGTCTCGCGCGACCGCAACATTTGGCTGTTGAGCAATAAAATCACGGACCTCCGCAACATTGACTGTTGCAGCTATGTTGACACCGCAATGGCAGATATAAACACCGATCCGTACTTCACCGTTGCCGTTCTGGGGTTTCAAAATTTCAGACATATTGCATCTCCGTCAATGACGTAATTTTTTGCCCTACCGGTATGAAGGATGAATCGAGACCGATAGTCCGGGGTGACAACCCCAGGACGATCCCCAGTAATTGTGTAAAGTAGAGGATTGGGATTGTAAAATTCGTTTTGTACACCGCATTGATTTTGTCCTGATAGGCCTCAAGGTTAAAATGACAAAGCGGACAGGTTGTTACGACAACGTCGGCCCCGTTTTCCTGGGCGCAGGCAAGAAGTTCTTTATTGAGCTTCAATGCAGTCTCTTCGAACGTCGTCATTAACATCCCTCCGCAACACCGCACCTTCATCGGGAAATAGACAATTTCTCCGCCGCACGTTCTGAAAAGCCGGTCCATGAGGATTGGATTTTCGTGGTCGTCGAATGTTTTATCGGGCCGGACGATCTGGCAGCCGTAGTACGGTGCGATCTTCAGCCCATTCAGATTCTTCTTTTGCTTCTTCAGGATGTTTTCAATCCCCACGTCGTTCATCAGAACATCAAGTGGATGGCGCACTTTAGTTTTTCCGCTATAGTGTAAACCTCCTTCGGCCAGCGCTTCGTTGACGTCCCTGTTCATATCCGGCAGTTCCGCCAGGATCCTGTTGGTTTTTGCGAGCACCGTGAAGCACGAACTGCACGGAGCCAGGATGTCCATTCCCATTTTCTCCGCCAGGGCCAGATTACGCGAGGAAACCGCCAGCGAAACAGTCTCTTTGACAGACATATAGACAGTAGCGCCGCAGCAATTCCAGTCGTCGATTTCAATCAGCTCCTGGTCCAAAGTCTTGAAAACGGCCCTGACGGATTCATCGTAGCCCCTCTGGGTCTTCTCAAGGCTGCAGCCCGGGTAGTATGCGTATTTCACGTTATTCTCCTTTTCGCTGTTCAAGTTTCAGGTCACCGAGTCCCTTGTACCCGACGAACTCTGGCGTATATTCTATTTTCTCCTTTACGTGCCGCATTTCAATTTCGTTCGCTTTCCGAACAATACGGGAGAGCGAGGCATGGGCTTTTATCCTCTTCGGAAATAATGCCAGGCGCTTCGTTTTCCACATCCGCCTTCCCAGAGGGATCAGACTAAAGAACTTTCGCACATCCGTCTTGGTGTAATACCTTCTAATCAAAGTTCCTTCGTGGAGCCGCCCAAATTTCATCAGGTTATCTATGAAGAGGTTTGCGAGCGTTTGAACCTGTGGAGCAGTCGAAGCCAGCTTTTTCTCCATTGCCGTCCGTTTCAACGCGTAGATGGTATCCGTGATTCTGATCCCGGACGGGCACCTCGTCGTGCAGGCATAGCAGGATGCGCATATCCAAATGGTGCGGCTTTTCATGATCCGTTCCATTTCTCCTGCACGAAAATCCGCGATCAACTCCCGGGGAGAAATATCCATCGCATAGCTCACCGGACACGACCCTGTGCAGGTGCCACACTGGATACACCGTTTAATCCTCTCGCCCGCCGGAACTGCGTCAACCTGATTGAGGAACATCAGGCGTAACTCCGAGTCATTCCGATTCATCACGCCGGGCAATACATGTTCAGAGACTTTCATAGGCCTTTCACCTTTATTGCGCGAATACCTGCCGACCGTCAACTGTCTCTACACGGCAGTTCGGCCATCGCGGGAATTCAGCGACTTGATTATGTTCAGAAACAACGGACGCCTTATTCAAGCAAAGTTCCTCTGCCACTACATCGACAAAGTCCGGAAGCGCATCCTTGACGGCATCACTGCAGCCAATCGAAAAAGTCATGATATCCTCGACCTCCATACCATAAATGAGGATAACCGAAGGGACATCAACTCCGCAGAGCTTCGCCAGGCCAATCAATTCTGTGAGATTGATCTGGTGAGATGAAACCAGCTTTACAAGTTCATCATGGTGGTTATAAACATACCGATAGATTGTCCCTGGTGGATTTTTCCCTGTGGCCACTGCGTCAATCAGGATGCAACGTCGGTAACCGGAAAGATAGTCAAGAATCTCGAGGCCGCCGACCGTCGACTCCCTGAAATCAAGGTGGTTAAGAAAACGTTGTTTCGTCTCCTTATGCATCTCACCTATTGCCCTCATCTTTTCGCTTAAGGCACGGACGGCGTAGAGGCCGAATCCATCATCTCTCATGAATTCGTTTCCCAAACCGATGATTACCCACTTATCGTCGTGCATAGTGAACTTCTTACTCTTTATTCCGATGGCCGGACCTTTTTCAAGTTTTGCCGGGGCTTCGTTGGCTCTACCGTGCCTGGGTGGTCAAATCAGCGCCGACATCCGCTTGAAGATTGAGCTTCATTCCAATTTCAGTGTAAAGATTGAGGATATGCTCCGCCCACGAGGTTCCTGAGTCAGTCAGCAGAATCTGTTCTTTCCTGTGATCGGCACTATCGACGTTGCGAGTGACACATCCGCGCCGTTCAAGAGAAAGGAGAATCTTCGATGTACGGGCCGCCGTTGTACCAAGCAATTCACTCAAGAACTTCACGCAGGATGGTTTATCGAGATATATCACCGCCAGGCAATGCATTTCATCAATTGTGAGCTGGGCGCGCTCAGACAAGTGTTTGTCGATTTCGCGGCATCGTTTGATTTGGCGGAAGAGATCTACTCCTGATTTTGTAAAGTTCGCGGCCATACAAGACATGTTGGAGGAATACGCTTACATCCATGCAAATATTGTGCAAGGGAAAATATTGCATTTATTAGCATAGAAAGGGAATTATAAGACGAATTATCTATGAATAGAGTTGAATTATTCAGCATTATTGAATTTTTCAACACTCGAACAAGGATTCCGTCACAACTCAAGACAATGCGACTCTGTGGAATATTTGAACAATTTTTTTGAGTGGCTTGATTCCATACCTATTGTATCACCATTCTCTTCTGTGGTTTTGCATCCCTCCTCAAGGGCATCTTGTGATATCCAATCCATCAATCGCCGTGCTCATTGGACTTTTGATTTTCTTTTATGCATCTTTTCCCGTAATTTTCAGGTGACCTCTCAAGATGATATGAGAAGAATATCCCCAAAGAGCATCCAGTCCCATCTCATCTTTTACTTCACGATCGCGATTGTTGTCCCGGCTGTCATTACGAGCCTGGCCGGCATGAAACTCATTTACAATCAGATCATCACGCGGGCCGAGACTAAGACAATATCCGATTTGAATTCGGCGCGGGAGATATATCAAAACAAGATACTTCAGCTTGAAAGTGTTACCCGGCTAACGGCAGCCAGAAGTCTCATTATCAAGGCAGTGGTCGAACGGGATAGAACCTTCCTGCAAAAAGATCTTCAGAAAACGTTCCATCGTGAGAAACTGGATATCTTGACCGCGACGGATGAAAAAGGGACCGTCATATGCCGGGGCCGTAATCCCAGTCTGTCAGGCGACAATCTTGCAGACGATAAATTTATTGCGTCGGTTCTCAAATCAAAGCAGATCGTTACCGGTACTGATATCGTGTCGCACAAGGAGTTGATGGACGAATCACCCGAATTGGCGGCGCAGGCATTTATGGAAATCACTCCGACACCCAAATCCGGCCCGCGTGTGAGCAATCAGGAAACATCCGGCATGATGTTAAAGGCGGCGGTTCCCATCTTCGACGAGAATAACAAATTTTCCGGTGTCCTCATGGGGGGCATACTCCTTAACCGGAATTTTGAAATCGTCGACAAGATCAGGGAAATTGTGCATGAACGGGAAATCTACAAGGGACAGCAGATTGGGACGGCAACAATTTTTCAGAATGACCTGAGAATTTCGACCAATGTTAAGAATCAGGACGGCTCCCGCGCAATTACCACGCTCGTTTCCGAAGAGGTCGCCGACGCTGTGCTGAAGGATGGTCAACGTTTCGTGGGAGAGGCGTTTGTCGTGAACGCCTGGTACATTGCAGCCTATGAACCGATTCGCGATATCACAAATCATATCATCGGCATCCTCTATGTTGGCGTCCTCCGACAGCCATTCGATGATGTACTGAGAAATACGATGTTCACGTTTCTCGGAATAGCCCTCGGTGTCATCGTCCTGATTGTGTTTGTTTCCATTCAGCTCGCAAAAACAATCTCTCTCCCTTTGAAAAAGCTCGAGCAGACAGCGACCCTGATCGCTGAGGGGGAGTATAATCATGAATTTAGCGTCAAAGCCCCGCGGGAAATCGAACACCTCGCCACCTCCCTTGGAAAGATGGCACGTGATCTGGCGACAGAAAAGCGCGAGCTTGAGGAATGGGGAGCCAAGCTCGAGCGTAAGGTCGAGGAGCGCACGGACGAGATCAGAAAAATCCATTCACAGCTGTTCCGTTCGGAAAAACTGGCCTCTCTCGGGAAACTTGCGGCAGGAGTGGCCCACGAAATCAATAATCCGCTAACCGGCATCCTCACGAACAGCAGCCTGCTCCTGGAAGATCTTGACGCAAATGATCCACGCCACGAAGACGTCGAGGTTATGGTGAAAGAGACAATTCGCTGCCGCGAGATCGTCAAACGTCTCCTGGACTTTGCAAAACAGACCAAACCGCAAAAGAAAGGGACCGACATCAACGCTCTGATCGAGAATATTATTCTTCTCGTTCGGAACCAGACATCTTTCCGCAACATCCGGATCGAAAAAATCCTGGCCCCCGGAATCCCGGAGATCCAGACTGACACCGACCAGATTCAGCAGGTCTTCATCAATATCATCCTTAACGCCGCCGAAGCAATGACGAAGGGTGGGGCGCTGACGATCACCTCTACCCTTTCTGCGAACCGCGATTTTATCAAAATCTGTTTTACCGACACCGGCCCCGGAATCTCGGAAGCAGACCGGGAAAGGATATTTGATCCCTTCTATACAACAAAGGAACACGGAACCGGTCTCGGGCTTTCCATCAGCTATGGCATCATCGAACAACATGGTGGAACCATCACTGTCGAAAGTCCTCCGGGAAGGGGCGCGACATTTATCATTCAGTTACCAATTACATCAACGGAAGGATAGAGGCAGAGTGGACGTCGCAAAGATTCTCATCGTCGATGATGAGCTGGTAATCTGCAAGAGCTGCGAGAAAATCTTCGTGCGGGCGGGCCATACCGCTGCTTACTGCACCTCAGGCAAGCAAGCTCTCGACCAGCTTGAAAAGGAAAGCTACGATGTTATCTTTACTGACCTTAAAATGATGGACATTGGTGGCATGGAGGTGATCCAGGCCGTTCGGCAGAAGTATCCGGAAACTGTCGTCGTCGTCATCACCGGTTATGCCACGATTGCTTCAGCGGTAGAAACGATGAGGTCTGGCGCATTCGATTATCTTCCGAAACCATTCACCCCTGCAGAGCTTCTCACGGTTCTTCACCGGGCATTGGAGCGGCGCAGACTGATCCAGACAGCAAACGAGGAACCGGTCGGTTCGTTCGAGAAGGGATTCGAAGGTTTTATCGGCACGTCCCCGGCTATCCAGGAGGTCTACCATCTGGTTCATAAGGTGGCGCCGACGGACTCGACGGTCCTCATCATCGGTGAAAGCGGAACCGGAAAGGATTTGACCGCAAAGGCGATCCACAATCAAAGCAAGCGATCCGGGGAAAAGTTTTTCGCAATTGATCTCACAACACTCCAGAGCACGCTCCTCGAAAGCGAACTCTTCGGACATGTGAAAGGTGCCTTCACCGGCGCCACGGCCGACAAGCCTGGTGTTTTCGAGATCGCTGACCACGGAACCATTTTTCTGGACGAAATCGGCAATCTTCCCGTCGATACCCAGGCACGACTGCTGCGTGTTCTTCAGGAAAAAGAAATCCTTCCCGTCGGCGGCACATCAGTAAAAAAAGTGGACGTTCGTCTGATTTTCGCAACAAACAAAAATCTCAAACAGTTAGTCAGTACCTCGCAGTTTCGCGAGGATTTGTATTACCGCCTCAACGTCTTTCCGATTAAACTCCCTCCCCTGCGGGAACGGAGGGAAGATATTCCTGACCTTACCCATCACTTTCTGAACAAATACAGTTCACGTCTCAAGAGAAAAACCCCTGCTATCAAGCCGGAGGCGATGGAACTGTTGATGGATCACAACTGGCCCGGCAATGTCAGGGAGCTTGAACATACAATCGAGCGTCTCTCTATTATGGTCGATAGCGATATTATCAACCCTGCCCATATTTCAGCGGTTCTCTTCAGAACCGAGGCGAATATCCCTTCGGCGATACCCAAATCCCTGGAGGAACTCAAGAATCTGAAGAAAGAGATAACATCGCTCGCTGTTCACGATATTGAGAAGCAATTTGTCGAGGAGGCGCTCAAGCGGAATGGCTGGAACGTTTCCCAGGCGGCAAAGGAGGTCGATATGCAGCGTTCAAATTTCCAGGCACTCATGCGAAAATACGGGATCAAAAGGCCCGATTCCTATCCATGATTAGAAGCTGACAGTCATGTCGCTTTTTTAACACTCGCTTCCCCTCCCGCCAATCTGATTTTCCTCCGTAGATTTAACAGATGCCGGTTGTGTTCCAGGTACGACTGTTTCTCTACAATCCCCTTGCCGTACGAGATTTCACCCCCTTTCATCTCTCTTCAGTATTCACTCTTACGACCTTTACAATTACAGATGCACATTTAATTGTGCACATGCATACTTTGTTATTCATCGGTGGTTTCATTTCTCTTTAATTTCGAATGGTTTTCGATAGCGCCCGAAGAACCTTTCCTAGGGATAGAACGAAGACGATTTAGAGGAGGAGGACTCGCGCCCAGAATGCTTTGTCATTACATAACTTGCACAAATCAGAGGAAACGCTCCGCGCAAATGGCATGAACCTTGATCAATTCTCTTCAGAATTATAAATGATGCACAACAAAAGGATGAAAGGGTTCTAAAATGTTAACTGAAAAGATATTGGTCGTTGACGATGAGGAAAATGTGTGCCAGAGTGTGAAGAAGATCCTATCTCGGAAAGGATACAGTGTCGATAACGCCGCGTCAGTAGAAGACGCCGTCAAGAAGATTAATGAAACCTCTTTTGATCTGGTCATTACCGACCTGATGATGCCAAACACAAATGGAATGGAACTGCTTCAGATCATCCGTGATCATTATCCCGAGCTGGAAGTGGTCATGATCACCGGGTATGCCTCCATCGAATCGGCGGTCAAAGCGACCAAGTTGGGAGCAGCTGCTTACCTTCCAAAGCCCTTTACTCCAACCGAGCTGACCGAGCTCACTGAAAAGACACTTTTGAACAGAAAAGACAGATCGGCGAGCAGACCGAAGCAGCGAATGGCTCCTCCCGCTCCAACCGGGAAACCGGATGATATTATCGATGTGGACATGCCTTTCAGCGAGCGCGAAGTGGCAGAGCACACCACCAAGGCGTATGTCGAATCGCTGACCGCATCCGATATCCCCATCGCGCGAAAGAAGACTGCGGAGAAGGCGTACTGCAGTACAGGCAAGCGCGAATGCCGGCGCCTGGTCCTCGAAGGAAGAGAATGTGTTGGCGAATGTCCCATCGAAAAGAAGGAACGAGCACGCGCAAAATCCATAACACGCGTTGTAAAACCAACTGGCGAGATCATCGATGCAGATCTGCCTTTCAATATGAGCGAAGTGGAACGAATCACCGGTGCGGAATACGTCAATTGCCTGGGAAGATCCGATATCCCTCTCGCAGCGCTCTGGGGCAGGGATGCGAGCGCGAAACATTCTGTGCTCGTGGTTGACGATGAACCAATTGTGTGTCACAGCGTGAGACGGATTCTTTCGAAGAAGAGCTGCACGGTCGACGAGGTATTCGATGTCGATGCCGCTCTCCAGAAGATGAAGCTCGGCAAATACGACCTCGTCATTCTCGACCTCAAGATGCCGAAAAGGTCCGGCATGGATGTCCTTCGTTCGATCAAGTCGCAGTGGCCCTCAACCCCTGTCATCATGGTCACCGGCTACGGATCGATTGAAACGGCGATTGAAGCGACCAAGCTTGGCGCCTCGAACTTCATTCCCAAACCCTTTACCCCCGACGAACTCACCAAAGTAACACAAGAAGTGCTCGTCGGTTAATAAGAGAGCTCTTTAAACACGGAATGTGCGGCTGAAC
>JAWOMQ010000091.1:0-20398 GCA_033852415.1 Bacteroidota bacterium | reverse complement strand
CTTCATGATAAGAGCGATCAGCCATAGACATTGAAATCACGAACGGCGAGTGACCCGCCTCGAGGAGGCCATGCGCGAGGAGTTCCGTGCTGATTTCCGCGCCCCCAAAATTGTATGGCTTATATAGGTTTGAAACTATCGCAACTTTCATCTGTCCTCAACCCGGGTTCCCCGGTAGAAATCCCTTGTATGTCCGCTCCACACATCCAGCCCAGGTGAATGTTGAGGCCCACGCGCGCGCCTGCACGCCAAGACGCCGGGTCTCATCATTGCGTGTAACCAGCACCTCAATTCCCCTGGCCAGGGCAGGGATATCTCCCGGTGCAACAAGGATACCTGTTTCACCATCACGGATAATTTCCGGTATCGCGGCTGCCCGAAATGCTATCGACGGGACCTTCATTGCCGCAGCTTCGAGGTAAGCCAGCCCGAATCCTTCAGCGCCAGGGAATTCTGAAACACCCGGCATGCAGAACAACGTCGCTGCAGACGTCATCGCACGCAACTCTTCGTCTGCGAGCGCCCCTGTGAACACAACCTGTGCTCCGCACCCCTCCGCCCGCGCTTGCAACTCTTTTGTGTAGGCGCCGGCATGTGCGTCACCTACAATCACATAGACCACATCGTCCTTAATTCTCTGCGGGAGCAGTTCGATCGCCTCGAAAGCCGAACGATGCCCTTTCCTCGGATCCAAACGTGCGACCGTGAGAATGATTTTCTTTTCCTCAGGGATATTATAACGATCCCTCAGCGAGGCTATTGTCTCCGCAGGTACCTCTTGGAACCACAATTGATCCACACCTAGATGAGACATGATTACCCGCCCGGCTGAGATCGTTGGATACGTACGCAATAACAAATCCTTTGTAAAAGTGCTATTCGCAACAATGCGGTCTGCCACTTCATACATGCGTGATACACCCAACACTTTCACCATCTTCGAATGTTGAACAGAGAAGCTCGCTGCTCCATGCACAGAGGCAATGAACCGGAACGAACGATACTTGCGGATGAATGCGAGCGCCGTGATAAACGGTATGTCAATGGCATGTAGAATATCGAAGTCCAGGTATGAGAGGATGCGTGCGGTTCTGAACAAGAGTGCGGGCATTGCCGACGGTTTATAGAATCCTGCACCGAAACGCCTCACGGCAAACCGGTAGTTCGCCCGGTCACGAGTCGTTTGATCCTGGTGATAAGACGGAGCTAAAACGGCCACGTCATATCCTGCGTCCGTCGCCGCTGAAGCTAATTGCTCAGCGTACACTCCGATACCTCCCCGGAACGGAGGAAACTCGTGCGTCAGAAGGAGGAGCTTAGGCATGTTCGTTCGTTAGTCTTTCAAAGAGATTTCGTCGCTTGAAACGCTTTGGAAGCGCTGCCTCGACTCCTTCCGCAAAAGCGATGCCACAGCAATCCACATGGAAATTGCCAGCAAACCGTCAGTGATACAGCTTGACCACGCGGCACCCAACCACGAATACGCCGGAATCAGCCAGAAGTTCAGAATGACATTTAGGAGCGCGACAGACACCTGGATTCCACTGCGCACCCCCTGATGATCTGCTCCCGTTAGGGCATCAGAGGCAAAGTAGTGCATCACTCGTATGAATGGCAGAATGGCCAGCCATCGCGTTGCCGGAACGCTCTCCTGGTATCCATGGCCCAACACAAATGGAATCAGGGGTGCCCCGACCAAGAGTACAACACCAATTGCAACTCCATATAACGAAGCCCATGGGAGTAGTTTTTTGGCGTACCGGATGCCGGAGTGTAACCCCTCGGCACCATGCTGAAAAAAGCGCACATTACTCGCCCACAACAACGATCGAACCGGCAGGAATGAGATATCAATCAACCTGTATGCGGCACCATAAATTCCTGTGGCCGAAAGTGTGGAAAATCGTGAGAGCATTGTCTTATCGATATCATTATAGACGTTCTGGGCGGAGAGACTAATGGAAAAGTAAATCCCCTCTTTGATCTCCCGTTTGGGATATCTCCCCGATAGCACGGGTTTCCCCAAGGAATTGCTCACCCACCCAACCGCCAGTCCTGCTGAGACCACGGCACTCGCAAGATAACAAGCTCCCCAGGCAACAATCGAGGGTGTGGAGGTGTATAAGATAAGTCCTACAATGGCGACCAGCCGGAACAAATTTAACATGACCTGCACACGGGCAGTACGGTCCAAGAGCTCCACTGACTGAAAAGCCTGCGCGCTGATATCCACTAAACGGGTAAAAACCAGATCCGACAGCGCAACCAACATTGTGAGTACAACCGGGATCGTTGGCGGCAAGGTCCAGACAGAGAAACCTATCACGACAACTGTAAGAAGTACACCGGAGATGACCGTCATGAGGAGAGCGTTCCCCCAGCATGGAGCGAAACGAGACCTGTCGCGGGCGACATTCTTTATAAGAATATTACCATAGCCGATACCTGAAAAAGGCGCGGTCACGGCAGCCCAGGCGGCAACACCTGCAAATGCACCATACCCGCTGACGCCAAGCGCGCGTGCCATGAGCACAAAGTAGAGAGCCTGAATCACAATGCGCGTACCCTGGCCGAGAATAAGCCAACCTGTGTTTCTAACGAGGCGGCTACCTGTTATTTTCTCGCTGAACAATTTCAAGATCGGTGTTCCGCGCTAAAGTCGCATTCGGTATGCCAACGATGTGAGCTTTTCATTAAGCACGGTACAATGTAGAGAATCGTCCTTGAAGTATCAAGCTTGGGGACGATCACTTCTCCGCGTTCCTGACAGTAGGCGACTGATAGTGTTTTTATACTTGCGGTGGAATACGTTCAACCTCCGGAACTGCAGCCTCCCAACTGTCAATTAATCGGCAGATAATTCGAACGGTGTTGTAATACTCGTTACTAATCTTTTTGCGGCAAGAATATTCGGAAAGCTCAGCGCCTTCGTGTTGGATAATTGACTCACCGAGGCATTGGATACCTCAAGCCCACACCCCGGGAATTTTCGCACCACAATAGGAACACTTTCCATCGATGATGTGATTACTAAGTATGCTGAATCCCCTCCGCCCGATGACGATCTTCCGGCAGTTGGGACAGTATGTGTTTTCGGCCTGATGAGCCGGGACATTACCTATGTACACAAAATGCAGTCCAGCCTTCTGAGCAATATCCAGAGCTTTGTCCAATGTCGATACTGGCGTGAGCGGAAGCTGGTTGAGTTTATACAAAGGTGTAAATCTGCTGAAATGGAGGGGTGAATTTTCGAACCCGTTGCTTGCCAGCCAGTCGCACATCTTCTTGATGACATCGAGATTGTCAGTCCACGTCGGAACCACGAGATTAGTGATTTCCAACCATACATTTTCTTCTCTGAAAATTTTAAGAGTCTGAAGAACTGGACCAAGGCGGACACCGTTGAGTTTCAGATAGACATCATTGTCGAATCCCTTTAGGTCGATGTTTGCCGCATCGAGGACTTTGCACAACTTCCTCAGAGGAATTTCATTAATGTAACCGCTTGACTTCCAGACATTTCTGATGCCACTTTTTCGCGCAAGAACTGCTGTATCGTACGCATACTCGTAGAAGGTGTTTGGCTCCGAATAGGTGTACGCGATCGACTCACATCGATTGGCTACGCATTCCTCGACAACTTTGTCGGGCATGAGGTCGACATTGGTCGTCTCCTTTGGACTGAATTGAGAAATCTCCCAGTTTTGACAATTGAGGCACCGCAAATTGCATCCAGCGACTGCGATCGAGAAAGCCCTTGACGAGGGAAGAAAATGAAAGAGTGGTTTCTTTTCAATTGGGTCAATGTGTACAGCGCACGGATCTCCATACGCTATGGTGTAGAGTTTGCCATCCACATTCACCCTGTTCCTGCAAAACCCTGTTTCGTTCGGCCCGAGCAAACAGCCGTGGGGGCACTTTTGACACCGGATCCCGTCGGGTGTTACGACATAGAATAGTGCCTCCTTTTCCCATTTCCAGTCTCCACCCGCCGTCGGCGTGAGCCGCGCTGATGCTCCTGTCTCCGAGAACAACGTCTCAAGACCGCGCATTCCGAGAAAACACCCGCCCGCTCCAACAATGCAGTACCTGATAAATTCTCGCTTATTCATCCTGTTGCACCCATCTTTGCGCAGCATGGTGGACTCCTTCTCCATGACAAACTAAAATATTCTATGCTCGGACTAAGATATATTTCTTCCGCGTGCTGAGCGCCAAACTCCCGCTGATAATACTCAGCGCCCCGATGACTATACTGACCCTGATGACACCAAGCCAGGGCAATAAAATAGCAGCCGTCAACAACGCACCAGTAGCTGACCCGACCAGATCGATGCTGTACAATTGTGACGCAATAACGTGCGCCGGCTCTTCCATCAATTCCGAAGCCAGCGCAAACTCGAGACCGATGAGCAAGCCCGTAATAAAGGCGGCTGCAAGGAATAACAAGAGGACCGCAGCGGCGGGCATAGGGCTCGTCTGCAGCGTCACAAAAATCAGGGGCAATACCACGGAGGTGGCTCCAATGCAATATTGTATTCCCGCGTAATATTTGATGTCAGGGACAGGCACTAGTTTTTTTTCGTATAGCGATCCAACCGCCAGACCCGCCATGAACGCTGTGATAACGATGCCTATGATTTGGTAAACATATCCGTAAAGAATCTGGAATAAGATGAGGAGCATTATTTCGATTGAAGACGCTGCAAATCCACCGGTCAGGACGCCGACACTGATCCTGTTCGCTCTGGCCACGACAAGAGCAAGTCCGAATCCACAAATGACCAAAAGGAGCCCGGCATTGAAGTTGAAGTACCGAAGCCAAAACAGAAGCTGTCTATAGTAGGAGACGGGTTCAAAGTCTTTGTTCACCGGCACGTCCGGAGTCAAATTCCGTGCAATCTCCTCGCTGCGGTCGTGCAGCATTGCCTCGTCGACGTAGTCCTTGTTGACGTATGTCGTAGCGATCCCTCGGGAAGCGAGAATGGAGGGAATATGGAGATCGAGCGGCGCTTCAGAAGCGAGAAAATAATTCTTCATCCCGGGGACAATAAGTACATTGTGGAACTGGGTCTTCAGGGTTTTCACGAGGATCGATGAAATTCCGTTTGCGGCTCCGCTGAAATACTCTGCGCCGGAGAGAAGCGCGAAGGATACTACCGCTCCGGGTGCAAGTTTGGCTTTCAGCTCTCGGAGAAATTCCGCAGTGTAATATCTGTTAATCTGGGTTGTGCCGGGATCAGGAAGATTTATAAGAACAACATTGTAACCACCCGGGATTTTCTTCAGGTACGTCCGTGCATCTTCATTGATGATATGAACCAGCCGGCTCTGGAGATCCGCACTTAATTGCAGCCCAATCTGGATAACGGATGGGTTGAGTTCTACATAATCGATCCGCTCGACAGGATATTTTTTGATTTCGGAGATCATCCCTGTGATGCCGCCTGAAATAAGGAGAACGTTTTTCGGATCCGGGACCTGGCTCATTGCGTAATGCACAGCCTCTTCATTCTGGGTCACGTCACCCGTCGAGGTGAGGAGGACACCATTTTCGTATATATTCGTCTGTTCTGCTTGCTTCGTCACAACCAAATTTCCGTATGGCGTGTCACTAAAATACGTCACCTTCTGGTCAGGAAAAAGGAATTGCTTTGTGACAGCATCCATATCAATAAACCCCATTGGAACGACTATCACCAAGGCAACAACTGCGATCATGACTCCCGATAACGCCGTCCCATATTTCCTGGACAAATAAAACGCGGCGGAAAGATCGAGAATAGCGAGAAAAGAAATCGATTCGAACGTTCTCAAGAACTTCATCATCCCGAAATTGAAAAGGATCCCTCCAAGGATGCTGCCGATCGCTTCGATTGCGTAGAGACGGGCAACCAATTTTTCCCCTCTGCGCTCCGCGAGCGTGGTTGCCAGAAGGGTGAACAGAAAACCGCTCAGAATACAAAACGGCATAAGAAGCACGAATGAGGCAGCAATGATTTGCCAGAATTCAACCATGCTGCCCGGGAGGAATACGACATTCCGCAGATATCTGAGCAAAAACACGCTGATCCAGGGCAGAAGTCCCAGAGCACAGAGATAGACTATCATTGCACGCGGCATCTTCCAGGAGATTCCTGAGTACCTGCCAAGGAACGAGCCGCCTGCTGTGAGAAGCATCCAGTTCGCAAGGATCACCCCGATAACGAGTTCATTGCCATAGAAGACGGATAGGAACTCCCGCAGGAGAACGATTTGAGTAATAATCGAACTGGTTCCGAGCGCAACCCCTGAAAGCAGAATATGTCTGTCGGTTTCAGAGATCCATTGAAAGAAGGTCATATGTTGGCGCGTTCCTGCCACTCGCTATTCCTTCACGAGGCTTCCCGTATAACAATCTCCTCTCAGTCTTCGCCGAAAACAAGCGCTTCGTAGGTATAGATCTCGGCATCTTTCCAGCCGTCCCACCCTATGCCCGCTTTGTCCTGTGCGCAGTGACCCAGAAAATCCTCTTTCGACCATCCAGTTTCCTTTGCCACTTGAGGGAGAAATGTTCCAGATTGCATCCCTTTCCGGATGTAGATTCCGTCCCTCCCCAGAATAATTTCATCGATTGAGCGGATCTTTTTCAGGGGTGTCAGGGCAGATATCTCGATGTGAAGGTTCGGTACCTCTTTCAATTCAACCGGCAAGAAACGCGTATCTTGTGTTGCGGCTGCTATCGCCATCTTCTGGACAACGGCGTACAACGGGTCATTTGCATCGAACCGACCAATGCAACCACGAAGCTGGCCGCCTTCATTGAGCGTCACAAATGCACCACTTGGTGTTTTCATGGCGCCGGAGATCATTGAAGGATCAATCTCCGCAGTCGATCCTTTCTCAAGGTAGGTCGCAATCGTATTTCGTGCGATCTTTAGCAAACTGCGACGGTCTTCATCTGAGAGATCGAATCGATTCGCCGGTTTTGCCTCCTTTTGTGAGATAGCGATACCACAGTATCCGACAACCCTGGTCTTATCACCAAACTCGGAGTCACCTGCATTCTTGTATTGGATGAGTGTGAAAGAAAGTGTCGGATCAGATTCTGTAATGGAAAGAAAAGTCAGAACTCCCGCCAGTCCGCACATACTGGTGACCAGATTTGGAATTTGTTGCCGGGCATTTTGGTCATAGACCGCTGCAAGCCGCGCCATAGAATTTGACAGCACAGCATTGCAGGTCAGTTTGTCAGTGGTCAGAGCATCCTGATAAGAGGGGTAATGGGAAAAATCGGTGCTTACAATGAAGAGGTTGTCAGCTGTAAAGTATGAGCGAAGTGCATCTCCAATGCGTCTGTAGGTTGCGAGCGCGTCCTCCCCTGTTTCAGTCAACCCTGTCCCAACAACGATAGGGACAATTTTGAATGGCCGTGCGAGCCTGAACTGCAGAAATGGGAGTTCAACTTCAATACTGTGTTCGAGCCGGTGTGCATCTGTCCTGGAACTGAACACATCGTAATGCTTTATCAAATCTTTGCCGAGTTCGGTATTGACTTTAACCCTTCCCAGCGGTGTCAGAAAATCCCCCTGCGTGTATATCGATGCTCCTACAAACCCAATATGATGGCTCGGCCCAATCAGAAATATATTCTTGTACTCTCGCGCAGGATTGATCTGATTGAATGCCGAGGCGGCTACAGTACCCGAAAAGACATAACCGGCGTGGGGAACAATGACCGCGCGAACATTCTTCATGCCGCGGGACGGGACAGCTGTCGCGAAAAGATTCGACACCATGGCCCGAAGCTCATCCGCACCTGCGGGGTAAAACTGACCGGCAACTGCCGGCTGCCGATCGGTCGTTTCGGGTTGCGAAAGAGCAAGGACATTGAATACCACAATCAAAGAGAGGAGCGCGACACTTATTCGAAATTTTGCCATTTCTTGACCCTTTCACCAATCATTGCGAATGATTTGGAGACCCAGTCAGCAACATCATAATCGTCGGCCTGACACCCGGCCGACCTTGCCTTCCTTGCAAGCAGTGAAGTGTGGGGCATTGTATTCTGTAAAGATCATACTCATACAATTGAAATCTCACGGTATTTGCCTGGATCTGGAATTTCAGTTGGTTAAGAAAAGAACGAGGAGGATCGTGCGCGCGGTGCGGTCTTGAAATCACCCCGCGCGACAGATTCGGTGATGCCTGGAAAGAGTATCGCATAAAACTACGGCAGTAAAAAGCCGTGTATGGTCACTATGCTTACATCAAATGTATCAATATGATTGAAGAGAATCAAGCTCACACATTGAGGAGGAACAACCCATCGACTTGAGAACTATCTATCGAGAGAGAATTTCCGGACGAAGAGGCCTTTCCCGGAAAGAGCAGTATTCTATCTTCTTGTTTGACCGAAATTCTATTGTCGATTGCGGGAATGAAAGCGATTCCGATGAAGATCAAAAAACAGATTATTCTAACAAGTTAGACTGAAGTATCCCGCAATACAACACTCGTGGGCAGACAAGGTGTCAGCCTTTGAAACCCAACCTATAACCCCACTTCCGGCATTTGGCGGATAAACAGAGACGATACCGTATCATCTGGTATGTGGGCAAAACCGAACCAGAATTATCCGTTTCAGCCCTTGACAATGGATCGGATTTTTCCAATATTCTCGCAGTCCATTGCTTATATCGGGGGAAGGTGATGCTAAATCCAGACTTACGGTATAGTCTTGGAAGGCCGGATGCACAACCGTATGGATCCTATTCCCCCTGACACTAAAATCAGAGTCCTTCTCGCCGACGATCACCCCACTGTCCTCCTGGGCATACGGTCTTTTCTTTCCACCGAACAGAATATCCAAGTAGTAGGAGAAGCGCTTACAGGCAACGATGTTGTGAGACTTGCCCACGAATTGCGACCAGATGTCGTAGTGATGGACATTAGCATGCCAGGCTTGAACGGGTTGGAAGCAACCCATCTCCTGTGCAAAGAACTGCCCCTCACCAAAATCGTCATACTCACGATGCATGACGACCGGGAATATGTCGTTCAATTCCTGCGATCAGGTGCGTCGGCGTACGTCTTGAAGACATCCTCCCCCACTGAGCTTACATCCGCGATTAAGGCAGTGGTAAAGGGAGGAGCGTTCTTCAGCCCCACCATCGCCGAGATGGTCCGCAAGGACCGACAAACCGGTTATCAGGCAAAACCGGAACCTATACTCACGGAACGCGAGGCGCAGATCCTGCTCCTCATTGCGCGCGGAAAAAGCAGCAAAGAAATCAGCAACCTGCTGTGTATCAGCAAACGGACGGTTAACAAGCATCGGGAAAATATGATGGAGAAACTCAACATTCACACAATCGCGGAACTGACGCAGTACGCTATTTCGCGAAAGTTGCTGGAAATCAACCGTTCGTAGCGTATGCGCACTTGTCCCACCCCAAGAATAGGTATTTGTTCGTATTGCATCATAGGATCCGGGAATGTAGATTTAGCAGGCTGGCACAACCAATGTGCGTGTGCTTTCTGAGGAGGGGTGCTAACTAACATTCTTCGTCTGATGTTGCACAATTCGGAAAGGATTCAAAGATGAAATACCCAACGAGAGGGAAACACATGCCTGCATCCGAGGCACAGAACCTGATCAAAGCATTCAAATCCAGCAAAACACACTTTCATGGTATCCATGGAGGTTTCTTTGGTCGCGAGCTGATTGAAGAACTCCTCGCAGTTCCGGGTTGCGATGGCATTCGCTACTTTCATGCGCTTGCATCTGACTCCCGTGGCAAGAACAAATCAATACATACTATTATCCTCGCACCCGAGGGTAGTGATGGCAAAATCCTTGGCGACACCATGCTCGACGATGGTCCCACATGTCCTCCGTTTTGTCCGGGTTAATCGGCCGTGGACTGAATGCAGCTGACCATCTATTTCATTTTGGAATATTGTCCGATTATTCCAATCGTATACGGATTTTCGAGATACACGAGATTCGCCAAACCGGTAAAAATGTTCTACTGGTATCTCGTCGTGTCCCTGGGAATAACAATCTTCATGACATACCTCGCGTTCAGGGGACCGAATGTATGGATGATTAACTTTGGCATGATTGTCTATGTCCCCCTCATTCTTTGGATGTTCTCACTGTGGCAAGAGGTTGATTCGATGGGTCGAATTTTGCTCAGAGCCCTCATCCTACTTTTTTATATTATCTGGTTTTCTGAAATCATTGGTGCCGGAAGGTTTACACAATTTACGACCTATTCGAGACCCTTTGAAGGGTTGCTCTTTGCATTTGCCGCATGCCTTACGATCAATAGGGCAAACAAGGCGCTTGATCTCCCGATCGTTGAAAAACCCGAGTTCTGGATATCTTCCGGCATCCTTCTTTATTATGGCGGCGTGATCATCATCAACCTTGTGAGCGATCATCTTCTCCATATTTCGTTGGACAGACTCAGGGATGCATTTCTTATCCTGGCAATTCTGAATCTTTTCTCGCATCTCCTGTACGTTGCCGCTTTCATGACTACGCCAGCGACCAAGCTTCCAGCATCACCTTTGCAGAGTCTCGAGGGCCAGAAATCACGGATGTAGAAACAAATGGATCCTAATGGTGTATTCATCATCGTCCTGACTGCATCTCTCCTTCTGGTGGTTTTTATCGGTTTCTTCATCGCAACCATTATCCAGAACCAAAAACGATTCATCAAGGTCCAGAAGGAAAAGCTTCTTGAAAGCGAACGTCTGCAGGAAGTCCTTCGTGATCGCCCGCGACAGATCATCCAGGCACAGGAGGAGGAACGGAAACGTGTCGCTCGTGACCTCCATGACGGCGCGAGCCAGGTTCTCACTTCGATCATCTACAAGCTGTATGCAATCAAGGCCCGGCTTTCGGGTGGGCAGGAGCATTCAGCATCCCGCGAGGTCACAGACCTCGCGACCCAGAGCGCAACGGATCTCGAACATGCGCTTGAGGAACTCAAGCGGATCGCGCACAATCTGCGCCCTAAGATTCTTGATGAACTTGGATTCGATGCGTCAGTCAGAAGTCTGCTTAACTATTTTCAGGAAAGAACCCACATTACTTGCACGTATCTTGGCGAAAAAGAACCCGGGCAGACCGCGATGCCTCAGGAGGTGGCCCTGGGACTTTTCCGAATTATCCAGGAGGCCTTGAATAACGTTGAAAGACATTCTGCGGCAACCTCCATCACTATCAAATCACAAATCGAATCTTCGCAATTTCTCCTGACGATCGCCGATAACGGGAAGGGGATGGACACGATGAAGCTACTTGCCGGGCCTCAGGGCAAAGAAGGAAGACACCAGGGAATGGGAATTCTCTCGATGAAAGAACGGGCGACGCTTCTGGGCGGTTCGTGCGCTCTATCATCCAATTCTCCACACGGCACGGTCATTACGGTCACAATCCCCAATCGAGAGTAACCAGATGTCCATCGTAATGAGCCCAATTGAACCTGAGTCAACTTTAAGAATCTGTATTGGACAAACCGAGGTATTTGCATTCGAGGCTCCTCCCTGATCGCAAAAGAACATTCCTCCGCCACATACGATTCTCACGCCTGATCTTGGGGCGAATTCACTCGCTCTGCGAGATCATCAAACAGTTTTTCCACAACCTCTGTATTCTTCGAGCGCCCGCTCGTACTGCCCATAAGCCAGACTTCCGAGGTCCCAATTGAAAACTCCTGCTTCCCTCTCTGCTTTGTAGCCGATGGATATAGAGGCTTCAGGCACTTTTCAAAAGTATCAACATTTGTAATAAATGCTACTGCCTTTGGCTGGAATTTTTCAATCTTCCTCACAAACTTACGGACGTCCACCGGCGTTGGTTCTGCATCCGGATCATCGTCATTGGTATAGACTTTCCGCCTGTTGAGATGCGTAAGCCCAACGCGATTCTTGAGTAATAGAGATTCCTTTTTCTCGTAAAAGAGTTTCATATACATTTCATCGAGCACGAACGCCTTCCTCGCCTCCGCCAATACTTTGCATTCCGCCGGCGTGACTACCGAGCCAGCCGTGATGCCCGAATACTCAAGAAAATACCAGAGCCGATCGTTTGGAGTCAGGTAGTAGAATCCGAGTTCGTCGGCGGCCTTCGCGATTGCCTTGCCGACCAGGACTAACTTTAAACCTTTGTCCAGAATTTCAGCAAGCATTCGACGTTCCTCCAATCGCACTTCGCTGTGTATCCATTCTTGTCATCATTGTGCCGGGTCGACCGATTTTCCGACTATCTGTTGGAGATGGTGGCGCATGTGTTGCAGGTAGTCCTCAATGACAAACCTTAATGTCGCAGGCTTAGTGGAGTCTATATCACACACATTATTCAGGGCGGCGGGCCTGACATGCGCAATTACCTGCGCCAGATGTTTATTGTAAAAGTACCACAACTGCACGAGATCAACCCAGGGCTCCTGATGGTAGTGTTGAGAAGTGACCCAGTGTTCCTGGTCGTACGTGAACTTCCCGATGTTGGCATTCTCCTGCATCCGGACTATCCGTTGGTGGTTCGTGGAAGCCGAATCGATGAGGTGGCCGAGAATTTCCTTATACGACCATTTGTCTGAACCTGGTTTTTCGGCTGCGGAATGCTCCTCGATGAGCATCAATTCCATTTTGGCGCGTTCGATTGCTGTTGCGAGTTGTTCTGCGATCGTGATCATAGTAACCGCAAGATAAAAGTTGGAGAGTCGATATCAGGGTACGCCGTTCAGTTCACTGCTGCGGGTCACACAGAGAACGCACCACCGTTGCAGATCACCACATGACGATGGAGATAAAAAAAGTGTGGACAGGGCCAGAATCGAACTGGCGACACACGGCTTTTCAGGCCGTTGCTCTACCGACTGAGCTACCTGTCCAAAGGTTTCGTCCCGTACAGATTGATGCGAGTGAGGGAAACCAAAGTTTGTAAGCTTTCAGGATCCCGAGTACCGATCGTTGAATCCCGACCCGTTCTTCCACCGACCGATTGCTTTCAACCGGTATCGGATTACTATCAAATCTTTTGAAACGTGAGGAGTTCCCGGCAATCTGAACCGAGAACGCGAATACCCCGCAATTCAGCGATCCCTTGCGTACCGCGTGTCGCGGCTTCGCTGGACCGCCTGGGGAGATATACCTTCCCTATTTGCTTGAAACCCAATTCGCGGAACAACTGAACAACCTCATACGGGTAGTCAATGAATTCCGACACGGCAAAGGCGGATTCCACCACGATGGAGACTCTCCCGCCGGATTTCAGTATCCGGGAACATTCACGAAAGATTCCCTTAAACTTGAGCTGGAAATCGGCTCTGAGCGCATCGGTCCCCATTTCAAAACTTGACATCGAATCTTTTTGCATGAAATCCTGTGGCGGATCAAGAAATATATAATCTGCGCTGCCGGATTGCTCCGGAATGCCGGTGTTCAATACATTGTTCCTGATGATCCTCTCATCGTTCGGTTCTATATCGTACAGTTTATACTTTCTATCCTGAAAATATGGCACGGAATCAATAATGTCTCCAAGCGTCCCACTCCCAGCAAATGGATCTACAATGAGATCGTGAGCTTTCGTGTAATAGTACAATGCATTGGCAGCAATCTGTCCAGGAAGACGCCCTTTATAATTGGATTTCCCGAATCGCGGATCAGGTGTTTCAAAAGTCCAGACATTGCGATCCCTAAGATCAAAGCCATATTTCGTCCGTTCATCGATCCTCCGAGCTACATCGTCGTCGTGGATTTTTTTCCTGAGGTCCGATATGGTCCAGCTATTGTCAACTGCCAACTTCTCGTACTGATCCCGCCGACGGGTCTCATCGACTTTTGTGGCGAGGTCGAAGTAGAAAACCTCTGGCAATTTTCGCTTCTTGACATCGGGGTAGTAGGTATAGTATTGCTGGCATTGTTTCAGCATAGAGAATGGAAACTTGACGCCCGGGTGCGACGAGATTGTTTTCAGTACCTGGTCTTCGAACATCCCCGCTTTCCTTGCGATGGGCATAACCTTATCGACCAGAAATCTCCCCAAATCCCAGTAATTGTCCACGTTAAAGGAATTCAGTTCGCGAACAAGTTCGCCAATTGAGAATTGCTTGGGTTCCGGGCGAGACGCGCCTGCCTTTTTTACAACGCTGATTCTTTTTTTTGTTTTCTGAGCCATAAATGCTCCTGTACGGATGTTTTGGATTCTTCCCGTGACACAGGGTCTATCGGGCCAGATGGGTAGCGATGTTACGCGATTTGTGGGTTAAAATATACTAAACCGAACAGGAAAAATCAATTTTCCAACCTGAAAAGGGGAATCGCGGAGCGAGCGTTTGCAGAGAAATCAAAGGACGCCATTTTTCTTCAGAACCTCCCGGGCGATAACCATCTTTTGAATCTCATTCGTACCTTCGAAGATTCGATTAATCCTTGAGTCTCGATAGAATCGCTCAATAGGCATCTCTCTTGAGTAACCCATTCCACCGTGGATCTGGACAGCCATATCTACAATCCTATCAAGCGCTTCCGAGCAAAAGAGTTTCACGGATGCAGACTGGCGGGAGATTGGTTTACCTTGATCATAAGCGGCAGCGGTTCTGTAAATAAGCGATTCCATCGCATAAATCGTCGTGGAAATTTCTGCCAGCATGAACTGGATTGCCTCAAATTGAGAAATTGGGACATCAAATTGCTTCCGTTCCTTGGCATATTTCGTTGAGAGTTCCAGGAGTTCCTTTGATGCCCCAAGACACGCGGCACCAAGGCCAAGGCGGCCGGCATCGAGGGTTTTCATAGCAATGAGGAATCCCCTGCCGTCGTCGCCAAGAATATTCTCTTTGGGAATCCGAACGTTTTCAAGGGTAATCGGCGACGTCACACTTCCGCGGATTCCCATCTTTTTCTCCGGCGGACCGGCAACAAAACCGGGCAACTTGGTTTCAACTACAAATCCCGTGATACCTCTGTCCGTGCGGGCAAACGTCGAAACCACATCAGCGATTGAGCCGTTCGTGATCCACATTTTTTCACCGTTCAATACCCATTCGTCGCCTTCGAGTCTGGCTTTGGTTCGCAGGTTGAATGAGTCGGACCCCGCCAGAACTTCGGTCAGAGCAAAGGCTCCAATTAACTTCCCCTCAGCCAGCGGTACCAGATACTTCTTTTTCAGGGCCTCACTTCCCCCGATATAGATTGCGTTAGCTCCAATTGATTGATGTGCACCGATGAAGGTCGCCGTTGAGAGGCATCCATGGGAAATCTCCTCCTGCATAATGCAATAACCAACCTCGCCGAAGCCCCCCCCGCCATATTCGACAGGAAACGATGCGCCGAGAAGCCCCAGATCACGCATTTTCTGGATGAGCGATGCCGGAATCTGCTCCTCCTCATCGATCTTCTGTGCCAATGGTTTGATTTCGGTGTTTGTAAAATCCCGAACCATTTCACGCAGCATTTGCTGCTCTTCAGTAAATTCAAAACTTATCATGATTTCGCTAATGGATAAAAGATGGGAAGTGAGAGTGCAAGCTATTCCGCCTGCGTAGGACCCTTCTGACCGATATAATTCACTTTGTCTTCGCCAGCATCAACACCGATGACGTTGCCCGAGATGAAATGGGCGTCATCGTCCGAAAGAAGAGCAATAGCCTTTGCCACATCTTCCGGCGTTGTCGCACGGCCCTGTGGATTCTTCACTTTAGCGATGTGGAGCATACTTGTAGCCCCGGGTATTTTCCGAAGTGCGGGTGTATCGGTAACTCCGGCCATAATGGAATTTGCGGTGATCCCCAGCGGTCCCAGTTCCATCGCCAATTGTCTGATGTGTGATTCAAGGGCAGCTTTCGCAGCCGAAACGGCTCCATAGTTGGGCAACACGGTGTGCCCTCCGGAGCTTGTCATTCCGAAGATTCTCCCGCCTGCTTTCAAAAGTCCACGAGCAATTAAACCCTGTACCCAATACACAATACTATTCCCCATGACATCAATTGTCATCTCCATCTGGGCCTGACTGACCGCCTCATCGGTTTTTTTTGCGATGTAGGGTTTCAACGTGCCGAACGCCAGGGAATGGACAACCACCTTAATTGTTGAGTTTGGTTCGGAAGAGAAGCGTTCCTGGATATCATCGAGTGTTTCATTTCGTTTGATTCCATCAGCTGCATTAATATTATAAAAAACCGCACGCGAGCCAACGTGTTTGATCTCCTTACTAAGCTGTTCAACCAGGGGCATCGTTGCCTGACGGTCGAGATGCACACCAAAGATATGCATGCCACGTTTCGCCAATTCGATCGCGCAGGCGCCTCCAAAACCGCTTGACGCACCAAGAATGAGCGCCCAGTTCACCGCATGAGATTGCTTCGATATCGCCAAAAGATAGCCCTCCTTCTATTCGATAAAGATAAACTCGCTCAAGATGCTAATTATTTTGCTGAAAAACAATTTCCTCACTCAACAGTAACACTCTTTGCGAGATTGCGCGGTTGGTCTACATTGCAGCCACGCGTGACAGCCATATAATACGCCAGGAGTTGCAACGGGATGCTATTGACAATCGGACCGAAATAGCTGTATGTCCGCGGCACGCGAATCACATGATCCGCAAGCTGATCGATCTGGGTATCGTCCTCGTTTGCCACAGCGATGATAATTCCCTGACGGGCTCGCACTTCCTGCATATTACTCAATACCTTTTCGTAGATTGCATCCTTGGGCACTACAAACACCACAGGCATATTCTCGTCGATCAAAGCGATGGGACCATGTTTCATCTCGGCCGCTGGATATCCCTCTGCATGGATATAGGAGATTTCCTTCAGCTTTAACGCCCCTTCCAGTGCGGTCGGGAAATTACTCCCCCGTCCGAGGTATAGGAAATTCTGGACGTGCTTGAACTGCTCGGCAATATCACGTATGTGGTCTGATTGATCCATTACCCGTGCCACTTTGTCCGGGAGGGAGAATATGTCCTGCGCCAACAGTTTGATTTGCTCCGCGGGCACCCCATGGTGGCGGGCTAGCATGAGAGTGATAAGCGCCAGCACCGTAATCTGCGAAGTGAATGCCTTTGTGGAAGCCACTCCAATCTCCGGACCAGCATGAATATAAACCCCGGCATCTGTCCCACGCGCTATGCTGCTCCCGACTACATTCACGATGCCAATAACTGTGGCTCCTTTCGATTTCGCTTCCCTGAGCGCAGCGAGCGTGTCTGCTGTTTCACCGCTTTGACTGATCACAATTACAACATCACCTTTTCCTATTACCGGGTCGCGATAGCGAAATTCGGATGCATAGTCGACATCCACCGGCACATGGGCAAGTTGCTCCATCATGTATTTCCCGGCAAGACCTGCATGCCAGGAGGTCCCGCACGCAGTGATGATAAATCGTCTTGCGGCGTACAGCTTGTCCCGCACGCTCTCTAACCCTCCGAGCTTTATGTTCCCTTCTGGCATGAGGAGACGTCCGCGGAATGCGTTCCGAATCGATTCGGGCTGTTCGTGGATCTCCTTCAGCATGTAATGAGGATATCCGCCTTTTTCGAGCTGATCGAGATCAAATGTGATCTCTTCAATTTCCTTGACAATTTTGATGTCATGGATCGTCTTGTTGGTCACAGAGTTCACCGTAATGCTGGCAATCTCCCCATCCTCCATATACACGACCTGTCGCGTGTGATCAATGAGCGCTGCAGCATCTGACGCGACGAAGTTTTCTCCCTCACCAATGCCGATCACGAGCGGGCTGCCGTTGCGCGCGGCGATGATCTTATCGGGTTCATGCAGCGAAATCACGAGAATACCATATGCCCCTTCTACCTCCAGGAGCGCCTGACGAACTGCCGTAAACAAATCGTGAGATCGTTTGTACATCTCCTCAATAAGGTGGGCAAGCACCTCAGTATCAGTTTTTGTTTCAATGACGTGACCGTCAGCAATCAGTTTCGTCTTGAGGGTCGCATAGTTTTCGATGATTCCGTTATGGATTATCGCAATCTGCTTCCCGCAGTCCCAATGGGGATGGGCATTCAAATTATTGGGCTCACCATGAGTCGCCCATCGGGTATGCCCGATCCCAATGTTCGATGACATCTTGTGGACATCAACCAATCGGACGAGATCCTGCACTTTTCCCGCAATCTTATTGACCAGAAGTTGATGATCATTAATGACCGCAATGCCAGCCGAGTCATATCCACGATATTCGAGACGACGTAACCCTTCAAGCAGGATGGGAACAGAATTCTGCGGGCCGATATAACCGATGATTCCACACATGTACTTAAACTCCTTACCTTTGGTTTTAAAAAATTTACCGATTTCGAGCCAGAAATCCAATATCGGGATATCCAATAGCGTCAGATTATCACAGACTTGAACGCAATCCGATGATTGCCATCATTCGCCCGGACCGACTCCCGTCCCGCCTGAACGAATGAAACAGAGCCGAATTGCAAATTGTACAATATTCCGAAATCTCAATATTCTCGTTATTGAGCCCAGACTCGAGAAGGATGTCTTGATTGATAGCTTTCATATCGAGGTGGTGATTCCCGGTATTAAACGTCTGCAGATATGTTGCCGGGAAGAAATTTGCCACGTCGTGCCCAATTTCATAGCAGCAAATTCCAGCTGACGGTCCGATATAGGCGTACAGATCTGCCGGATGGGAGTCGTATCGGGTTTTCATCACGTCCAGCGTTTTTCGGAGAATGCGTGAACGGCATCCCCTCCAGCCTGCGTGGACAGCCGCAACGATCTGCCGGGCGGGATCATACAATAAAATTGGCACGCAGTCGGCAACTGTCACTGAAAGCCATAAGTTTTCAGTGCGCGTGACCAACCCATCGCATCGTTCATAGCGGCCTGGCGCCTTGATGCCCGTTACGGTATCACCGTGAATCTGACCTGCTGTGGCAAGACGATCGTAATCGATTCCCAGTCGGATGCATATGGCTCGTCGATTCCGCTCGACCTGCGCAGGCTCATCTCCCACATTCCAACTGGTGTTGAGACCGTAATGGGAAGAACGCTGCTCATTGATCCTCGTTGTCACTCCAGCCACAACCTTGTTAAGAGGCGAAAAAATGGCCGGCCGCAGAAGCCCCACGCCATCCCTAACTTCCACCACATCATGCCGTGCGTTTGTCACACTCTATCGTTCGTGCTTCTCAATCCTCACGATGCCGGGTTGGCGATCGGGAATCGAATTGTCACCGATGTCCCCGCGCCTGAACTGCTCTTGACGTCGATTGAGCCGCGCGCATCGTCCACAATTTGCTTCACAATTGCCAGCCCGAGCCCCATCCCTTCTGTTTTCGTCGAGAAATTCGGCTCGAAAATTCTGTCATGGAGAGCTGCCGGTATCCCCACGCCGGTATCAGTTATGGTGATTTCGACATTTCCAGAGGCGCATTTACAGCTGACCGTAATCTTGCCCGGACCATCGATCGCCTGAATACTATTCTGGAGAAGATTGATAAAAACCCTCCTCATTTCTTCCCGGTCGGCCAAAACGAGACAGCTCTGCTCCTCATATTCTTCACGAAATGTAATTCGCGTATGCTGGCGATGCAAGTTCACTGCTTCCCGAATGATCTGCTGGAGATCACAGGGTTCCGGTTTTCTTTCGGGCATCTTCGCATAAAGCGAGAACTCCGATGCGATGCGGTTCAGGGTATCAATCTGTTCCAAGAGGGTGTCTGACACCTGCTGAAACAATTCCCGAAAATTTTTAACGCCATCGGTGTACGCCTGTCTGAGATGCTGGATGGCGAGTTTCATCGGTGTAAGGGGATTCTTGATCTCATGAGCGACCTGTTTGGCCATTTCACGCCACGCAAGTTCCCGTTGCGCGCGCATCATCTCAGCCTGAATCCGGCGAAGATCCTGCGTCATTTGTTGAAAAGCCTGCTCCAGTTCCCCGATCTCGTCCATGCGTATTCTGGAGATGCGCACATCCAGCTGCCCACTCCCAACCTGCCGGGTTGCAAGCATTAATCGCTTGAGAGGAGCAGAAATCTGATTGGCAAATGCCGTACCAGCAAGGATCGAGAGGAGAATTGCAAGAACATAGACGCCGTAGAGAAAAGAGTTCCGGCGTGTCAAGTCCTCATTCATCTCAATTTGTGTATAGAGCGTCGGGACTGAGATAAGCCCGATGATTGAGCCATCCTCCGCCAGGATAGGACGGTAACCGACAATGTACGGGAGAAGTCCGATCTGTTGATGGTCAATAAAAAATCTCTTCCGCTGGACGACCACATTTGCATAGGCATCGGCGCTGATCCTCGGGTCGAGGACACCCGCAAGGAATATTTCCGGCTTACTTCCTGCGAAGAAGGAGCGGATCAGGTAGATATTGAAATCAGTCTTAATCATTGCCGCGACCTGCG
>JAWOMQ010000028.1:0-8125 GCA_033852415.1 Bacteroidota bacterium | reverse complement strand
TCTCTGTGAAAAATAAATCCTTTGAATTCTTGCTAACTATGGGAAAATAATGTGGCAACTGCGCACAACAAGCCGCAACACGCCGTTGGAATGAAAAGCCCAAGAATAAAAGGCCGCATTCACCATTTTTGTTCACTGGCCATGAGTCATTGTCAATGCTCATCACAAAGTGATCCCCTCGGGACAAAAATGATGCGTTATTTTGGCAGACGTTATGCGCCATATGCGGCGACCAGACAATTGGTAACGAGACAACTCAATGAGATCGAACTTCTTACTACTATTTATTTCGGTCGCGATCCTCAGCGGCTGCGTTTCGGGTATTCGGGATCTATCTAGGGTTGAGCCTATCAAGGACAGCCTCACCTCTGATTCCCTTTACCTTGGTGGATTAGGACTCCTTATGATAGATACCAGTCGGATTGACACGAACTCCGAGGTAATCTTCGCAAATATATTCTCTCAGCGTATCCATGAGATGCGGCCCAGCCTCCGCTTCGTCAACTGGCATGACGCACTCTCTCATTTAGACGAGGCTGGTTTAAGTCGAGAGTACGAACAAAAAATTTCGACGGACGATTCTACTCAGGCAGATAGAACATCGCTGTTTTCAAAAATTGGTTCAGCCGTTGGCGTTCGATACTTTCTCGTCGTGACCATCTCTAGCGACGAATTTGCCGAAGGGCACGGAGTTACTGCTGACGCCGAACTATGGGATTCTCGATCGGCAAATGTAATCTGGCGAGCTGTGGGACAAGCTTTCTCAAGGAGCACAGACATAACAATTGCAGAACGTAATTTCAAACCTTATGCTGAAATAGTGGTGAGAAGAATTATTTTAGGGCTGTTGCCATGACTTTGGTATCCTGTCCGCAAACGGCGCCAAACACGCCGAATAACGTCGCTGAAATGAAAAAATCAAAGTAGATAAAACCTCACTCAATACTTTTGCTCACGAGAATGGCAATTTTAGGTTCACAAAAGTATTGCGTTATTTGCCGAGACATCAGCCGCAAGCAAGACTGATTTTCCAGGGTGTTTTGCGGCACAGCTAAGTGACCTGAACAGTGTCCTCCCGGAACGATATAGTCAGTCGTTACGTGGCTTACATAAAAACCATCACAACTTAACATCGGAGACAATTGTGAAACGAAAAGTAACCAGCAGATCTCGTTTCATCAAACCTGGGGGTGTTGACAAATACATAGCAAGATGTCCGAAACGGGTACAGACCCGATTAAGGGAAATCCGGATCGCGACACGGGCAGCGGCTTCTGGCTCTACCGAGACGGTCAGTTATTTCCAGATGCCTGGATATTTCTATGAAGGTTATGATTACAACGGAATGTTCGCCTGGTTCAGTTTTAAGGCGCCGTACGTGCGCTTGCACGTTCGTCCCCCTGTACTGGAAGACCATAAGAAGGACCTTGCAGAGTACGCCACGACAAGCGCTATTATCAGTTTTCCGGTGGACAAACCAATACCCAAGGCACTGGTAAAGAAACTTGTGAAAGCAAGTATTAGGGTAATGAAGCAGAGGTAACAGCGGCATGACAACTCATTCGAGCCAACGTGCTAAAAAGCGGCCCGCGCAGCCCTAATGGGTATAGCTTGCAGCCTCTTATGCGAGCTACGTCAGTGCTGGAGGCCCGCCGATGCTTTTGCTGTACGCAGATGGCGATGCACGCTCGCGCAAGACCCAAAACTAGAAGTTTGCAGCTTCTATGAAGCAGGTTGGTCACAGAGAGTTCGCCATAGCGTTGCGTTATATTCCGGGACAATAGCCGCAATCGCACCGGGCAATGACGTGTTGTCGATCTATAGAATAAGGAGTAACAGATGATTAAATTCAATCAACCGTATACCGTTGGCAAGTGGGTCACGAGGGTTGGAAGCGAGAAAGCTTTCATAACTGAATGGGAAATTTTTGCAAAATGGACTGCAGCGAACCAACAAGGCGCTGGCATTGGGTACCTCCTGCAAGACGAAGAGAACCCTCAGAAATTCATATCTTTCGGGGCCTGGGACAATAGCGATGCAATCAGGGCTTGGCGGGAGCGTCCAGAATTTAAAGCGTTTGTTTCTAAAGTGCGAGAGTTGTGCGAGGATTTTCAACCGCAATCTCTTGCACTTGTCGCGAGTTCAGAATAATGATGTTCGCGCAACTGCGGCTACCAAGGCGAAAACGGCGTTGAAAAGGTCAGAGTTGTTAAAAGCGTCACTCCCTGTTTTTATTCGCGTCGATGAGATTTAGATGCGCAGAAAAATATTGCGTTGTGTCCATACATGCTATGCATCATGCCCCCCCGCCTACTGGGCAAATGCAAATTCGATCAGGCGGTGCTTGAAATTTTCATTTAACGTCATATAAGGAGGTCTATGAGAAAGGTTGTTTTTGGGATCAATATTAGCGCCGACGGGTATTGCGGCCACACGGACATGAATCCCGACGACGAGTTGGGCGAATACTTCATCAAGGTCCTTCGCGATGCGAGTGTTATGCTCTTCGGTCGGACAACGTATCAACTCATGGTCCCTTACTGGCCAGATGTCGCCAGGACCGAATCGGGAACCGCAGCGGACATTGAGTTTGCCCGTGTGTTCAATTCGCTCGACATCGTCGTTTTCTCCAAGACGTTGCAGAAGGTTGAGGGAACGAAGACGAGACTTGTGCGAGGGAACGTTGCGGAAGAGGTGATCGCTCTGAAGCAGCAGCCGGGAAAGGATATTTGTGTAGGAAGTTTGAGCATTGCGTCCCAGCTTTCGGCGCGCGGTTTGATCGACGAGTATCATTTCGTAGTTCATCCGGTTCTTGCCGGAAAGGGGCCGCGGTTATTCGAAACCGTGAAGCTGCAGGAGAGGCTTCAGCTGGACTTTATTGGTTCGAAGACCTTTCAATCCGGGGCCGTTGCTCTTCAATACAAAAAGCATACGTGAGTAGAGACGCGATGCGGAACCTGGCGTATCGGACTCTTCCACACTTGAAAATTGGCTCGCGGGCGACAACTGCGATCATTCAGTGTTGCTTGCGATACGACCTTCAACTCTTCGTCGAGGCAATGTAGTTCGGCGGCAGTGTACGCACACACAACAGGCAGCAACACGACGCCGTAAGGAAAAGATCAATGAATTTAAGATCCCTGCTCAACGGTTTTGCTTCATCCCTACTTCGTCGGGACAGAACCGATGCCGCTTGCTACCAGAAGTTATTGGCAACGCCGCCTTGAACCAGTTAGACGGCATGTTCAACGTCAACGAGCAAATAAATGAAAATCCGGCTCTCGTTGCTCTTACTGCTGATGACAACATCGAGCGTCTTCGGAAAAGTCTTTGATTCAAACTCGTCGCGTATGTACTGTGGATGGCCAGATAGTACAGACGAAGGGGTTCCACAGGATTCCGCGAAACATTTGCATTGGGTCAATATTGAACTCATGGGTGGGCAGCAGTTCTTCGGCACGGGATGGGCACCGTATTCACCGGCAACGTTCTTAGGAATGTCAGGCCACTTGAGATTGGGTAGCTCGTCTATCTGGCTGGACGGATCAATAGTCGTTGCCTGGGCTGGAGAAACTGATGCTGACGGCCATCGAGCTGGACCCGGCACCTCATATGTGGAGCTACGCGATGGAGTTGGGCACTGGTGGTATTTTGGAGATTTCCCTTTATCGTGCTACGCTGGAGGTGGGCTCACATATGTATGGGGAAGTTTGGAATTGCCCGACAAATCCAAGCCGCCTCTACCCATTTCGGAATTCCTGGGCAGGCCGGTTTATCCTGATATGCAGGAGTCGGGTGATTTCTGGGGTGGGTACTTCCGTTGCGGGCTAGCCCTTCATGTGCAGAACAAAGTGTATTTTGGCATTGGCGGTCTCATTACGCTTACAACTAACAGAATCCTTCTGGACAGAAGCCTCGATGTAACTTCAAGCGCCTGGGGAGTTTTCATCGGAATAGAATATTAGCATGAATGCCCCTGCTTGGGATTAAATCGGCCGCGCTGCGCATTTCGCGCGCATACACGACGTTGGGCGACAAAACCGCCGGATGAAAAGCCCCATTCAACATTTTCTGTTCACCGGCCATGAGTGAATGTCAATGTTCATCACGAAGTGATCTCCCAAAGGGATCCCCTTGGGACCTTTGGGACAAAAAAATGTGTTATTTTGCCGAACCTTAGTTGCAATGGCAGCTAGAATAATTGAGATATGATATGCCTCCACACTATGTCAGAACAATCCGTGAAGAAATCTTGTATGAATATGCAAAGCTCATTTCCCGTTCTGCTTACGGTAATTTGGAAAGAGCCTTCATTACAGATCGATTCAAGAAATTGCGCGATGGAGAGATAAGCATCTCTGATACCATCCGAGAATGGGAACGTGAACAGGAACTTCCAAAGGTATGCGTATTCTGTGGGGCTATCGACAATCTTTCCACCGATCACCTCATTCCTATTAATCGAGGCGGGGATGATTCGGCCGATAACCTCGTGTTATCTTGTCGAGCTTGTAACTCATCAAGAGGTGACAAGGGTATCTTCGAGTGGCTGGGATTGAAGAGAAAGGATGACGTGCACCGTCTTGTAGCTGGAAAGTATTTAAAGCAACTATTGCGAATTCATGAGAAGGCTAACACATTAGAACTTTCGAAGCTCCAAATTGGACAACTTTGCCCATCGTGTCCCTTGCCTGAAGTATGCAAGCAGTGGGGCAAAGAACAAGAACTTACTTGCTTCTGCCTGGAAAGTGTTTTACCATACTCCAAATGAACTCGCTGCCACTGCACATCACCCCGTTCTCGATCCAGGTCGAGGCAAAGGTCCTGTCTGACCTCCGACAGCGCATACGCAACACACGCTGGCCTGGTCAGGCACCAGGCCCGGCATGGGACCAGGGAACTGATCTTGATTACCTTAAACAGTTGCTCGCGTATTGGGCTGAAGAGTTCGATTGGGACGCGCAAGAGCGCAAGCTGAACGCGGCCAAACAGTTCCGCGCCGAGCTAGACGGCGTTCATATCCACTTTGTCCATGAGAGGGCCAAACACGGACACGGCATTCCGCTGATCCTTACCCACGGTTGGCCCAGCACGTTCGTCGAGCTGCTTCCGCTCGTGCCCCTCCTGACCGATCCAGACTCGTACAACATCGACGGCCCCGCCTTTGACGTTGTCATCCCTTCACTGCCGGGTTACGGGTTTTCCGATCGGCCCGCTCAGGTGGGCGTGAACTATCAGTACGTCGCCGGTCTGTGGCATCGCCTTATGCGCGGCCTGGGTTACAAGCGCTATGGGGCTCAAGGCGGAGATTTCGGTGCTGGGGTCGCCACGTTCATGGCATTGACAGATCCCGAACCAATGATTGGCGTCCACCTGAGTAATCTGGAGATCACTCCTTACCTTGGATCAGGAGCGCGAGCACTGTCCGAAGCAGAGAGAACTTATCGCGAGCGCAATGAGGCATTTTGGCAGGCGGAATATGGTTATAAGGCAATTCAATCCACGAAGCCTCAGACGCTTGGATATGGGCTGAATGACTCGCCGGCTGGGCTCGCCGCCTGGATTCTGGAAAAGTGGCGCTCCTGGGCCGATTCCCGCGGTAATCTCAATGAGCGCTTCTCCCGCGACTTCTTGTTGACTACGGTCACGCTCTATTGGGTCACCCAGACGATCACATCCTCGATGCGCGACTACTTCGACAACGACAACCGACGGTCCCGGGTCACGCTCGGACCACAGGAGTTTGTCAACGTCCCAACTGGCATCGCTGTCTTTGCCAATACGTTTGTCGATGAGGGAACACCGCCACGAGAGTGGGCCGAACGCCTCTACAACGTGCGCCGATGGACCTCGATGCCGAGCGGCGGGCACTTTGCTCCGGCCGAGGAGCCAGAAGCGCTCGCCCGCGATATCGTGGCGTTCTTCGCCGACTTATGAGCGTGCCCGCAGGTGCTGTGGAGCCGTTCGTTTATACGAGGACACTTCGCGGTCAGGATAGTAGCGCCTCGTGAACACCGATGTCTGCCGCGGAACAACGTGCCAGAGCACTTCGTATATCATCCATCAGAGCGCCTGCTCTTATGCCGCAAAACGCGATTTCTTTAGAACTTTGCCTGTGCACAGTACAGCAAACAACGACGCCGGAAAGTTTCATGGTAATTACCTCGCTCCCCGAGGGGGCTCCAATGGGATCCCCTTGGGACAACGCTTCGGCTCGCAAGAATAAACATTCGAGCCCGCCCGACCGAACGGGGAAAGCCCAAGTCTCGGTCGTTCGGGCGGGTTCGCGTCAGTGTGGTTTTTTTGCCCGACGTTATACAACATTTCGCTGTCGATTCTGTGTTTCCTTAAGCGACTATTTGGTATAAGCAATCATCAGGAAACGATCATAAGAAAAGGAGAGAACTATTATGAGAAAAATAGTCGTTATATCAATGATTACGTTAGATGGAGTTATACAGGCTCCCTGTGGGCCTAAGGAAGATACATCAGGCAGTTTCAGATATGGCGGTTGGTCTGCACCTTATTCTGACGAAGTTCTTGGCAGGGTTATGGAAAAAGAGATGAAACCTGCAGATTATCTTCTGGGCAGGAAAACGTTTGAGATTTGGGCCCCCTTCTGGCCTCAACATGCAGACCTTTGGCCAGGTATCAATGATGGCACAAAATACGTCATGTCCAAGACGATCAAAAAGTCGGTTTGGAAAAACTCAGTATTTCTCAAAAGCCTGGCAGATATCAAGAAGCTCAAGAACTCAAAAGGTTCTGACATTCAAGTATGGGGCAGTAGTAAGCTCATTCAGATGCTACTAAAGAATGATCTCGTAGACGAACTCTGGCTCCAAATTCATCCCTTGACTCTTGGTAAAGGAAAGAAGTTATTTGACAATGGCACAATTCCAGCAGCATTTACATTAATAGAGAGTCTAGCTACGCCAAGCGGAGTGATTATTGTCAATTACAGGCGAGCTGGAGAAGTTAAGACAGGTACTATTGGATCTTAACGAGATATAAAACGTGTGAAAAATGATTGTTCCTTTGTGCAACGCCTCTTCAAAGCGTGCCAGAGCCGACGGCGTAAATCATGACCTTGCTGTCGAGATAGAATCGAGAGGAGACTATCGTGCAACACGTCATATTAAATAATGGCATTGAAATCCCTATCCTGGGCTTTGGCGTTTTTCAGATTGCCGATCTCTCTGAATGCGAACGAAGTGTTCTTGATGCAATTCGGGCAGGATATCGGTTAATTGACACAGCTGCATCCTATATGAATGAAGAAGCCGTCGGCAAGGCACTCAAACGCTGCGGTGTTGCCAGGAAAGAATTATTTTTGACGAGAAAACTCTGGATCCAGCGGAATGGGTACGAGGGTACGAACCATGCGTTCGAGGACTCTTTGAAGCGCCTGCAATTGAACTACATCGACCTGGACGTCTGACTCTCACTGCAACGGCGTATAACACGCGCAATGCAATTCTCCAAAGCAAAATGACTGAATGGAAACATTGCTCATGAATGTGAATCGAAATAAGGGTGAGCTTATATTGACAAGCATAATGCTCATTTCCTCGTTCTATGCATGGTTTTGTACCTATTCGTCGCTCTGTCATCGGATGGGCTTTGATAAGATTCAGCATCGAGGTATATTCGGCTGCTATTACGCGATCGCTCGGGCGGGTGGATTTGCAGGTGGTGTGTACGCAGAACGTGATGACACGGGTTGTATAGTCCTTACACCCGACAGTCTTTTCAAGATCTATGAGAATGATTCACTTGTCATTAGCCAGAAGTTTTCTGTCCTATGGCAAACCCTTACAAACGGCCATCAAATCGCGAAGTTTGATTTCCGCAATGGATATGAACCAATTCCAAGACGTCTGGGTGTTTCATGGGAAAAAAAGCTTGTGGGTGGGACCTCCGGATCCCATGATGGATAGCTTCAGCTCTTTATTTGTGAAGTGTTGCCGATGAATGAACTCCGCTATCGAGAAACGCAGGAGAAATTGTACTGCGCATAGCAAGCGTTTTGCGGCGCAGCTGATTCACACCAAATGGGGATAAGGCTCTATGAGCATCAAACCCAAGAAACGTGATCTTGTCGTTACCCGCGTTTTTGACGCAT
>JAWOMQ010000213.1:0-25511 GCA_033852415.1 Bacteroidota bacterium | reverse complement strand
GAATATCATCTCTCCTCTCCGAGAGGGGTGGAAGTTGGATCGGCACGACGTTCAGACGATAATACAAATCCTGTCTGAATCTTCCTTCCTCCACTTCCTTCGGGAGGTCGCGGTTTGTGGAAGCAATAATTCTGACGTCCACGTTCACTGCCTGCGAAGTTCCAACAGGCACAATTTCTTTCTGTTCGATTGCGCGCAGCAATTTCACCTGGAGCTGAATCGGCATTTCGCTGATTTCGTCCAGGAAGAGCGTGCCCCCATCGGCGGCTTTGAAGAATCCTATCTTGTCGGAAACCGCCCCCGTAAATGCGCCTCTCTTATGACCGAAGAGCTCAGTTTCGATTAATGTTTCTGGTATCGCCCCGCAGTTCACCGTGATGAAGGGGTTCATCGATCTGGGGCTGTTGAAATGGATTGCCCGTGCGACCAACTCTTTTCCCGTACCGCTTTTTCCGTATATGAGAACGGTACTTTCACTCGTCGCCACGGTCTGAATGGTTTCAATTACTTTCTTCATTGCAGGGCTTTGGCCGACGAGCTTGGTAAAGTCGTAATCGCGATGAAGCTCCCGGCGAAGGAACTGGTTCTCCATCATAACTTTTCTGTACTCGAGCAGGCGTTTCACTTTCACAAGGAGCTCGTCAAATTCGAGCGGTTTCAGAATATAGTCGCTTGCTCCCTTCCGGAGAGCCGCAATGGCTGTATCGAGAGAGCCGTACGCAGTAATAATGACCACCAGCGATTGCGAATTCACTCTCATCACTTTATCCAACAACTCAATCCCTTTCATCTCCGGCATCTCAAGGTCCGTAATGATCAAATCAAACGACTCAGCGATAAACTTGTCGTATGCATCTTTGCCGTTTGCCGCCTCGGTGACGGAATACCCTTCCTTTTTGAGAATGAAGGATGTTGATTCGCGAATTATCTCTTCATCATCGACGACTAAAATTCTGTCTGCCATACATTGACCCTGATATTATTCTATTGTTGAACCGCAAGGGAGCATTATTGTAAACGTGGTGCCTTCTCCCTCGACACTTGACACCTGGATATTCCCGTGAAAGCTTTTTATGATACCGTAACTCACCCATAATCCCAGTCCCGTTCCCTCACCAACACGTTTGGTTGTATAGAACGGTTCAAAAATTTTCGGCATGGAGTCCACAGGAATTCCCGTGCCGTTGTCGGAAATCGTAATGACTACTTCATCATCGGCCAGCGACGACCGAACCGTGATTTCCCCCTTTTTTCCCGCCGGCCGGTCGGACGCATGGAGCGACTCATAGATGGCATCGACCGCATTGATCAGGATATTGATAAATACCTGTTCGACCTGATCCGGTACAAGCGGCAAATGCGGCAAATCCTCACCAAGCTCCACATGGAAAGCGATTTCTCTTGATTTCTTCCCCACCCGGACAATTTCGATCGCCTCACGAATGTTCTTGTTTAGGTCCGTCAGCTGCACTTCGTATGACGAACGACGGGAAAAATCCACCAGATCCCGGATGGTCCGCGAAATCCGTGTGATCTGACTTTTAATCAGCTCGAGCTTCTCCTGCGTGAAATCATCGTGGGTCGTCCGCTGAATCACCTGCACCAGCGATGAGATCGACGTCAGCGGATTTCCGACTTCATGCGCAATACCCGCCGCAAGCAAACCAATGCTCTCCATCTTCTGTGCATGGATGAGCTGTGCCTGGAGATTCCGCTGTTCAGTGATATCCCGATGCACAGCGAAGTACCCGACGATGGTCCCCTTACCGTCAATGATCGGCGAGATCAGAATATGGGTAAAGAACGGATCTCCATTCCGGCGCCGGTTTTCGACCTCTCCCACCCAGACTTTCCCCGCATTGATCGTGGTCCACATTTGTCGCCAGAAATCTCTTGAGTGTTTTCCGCTTCCAAAGACATTCGGATTCTTCCCGATCAACTCTTCCTTCGAATAACCACTCGCTTTTTCAAACGCCGGATTTACATAAATAATCCTTCCCTGTGGATCCGTGATTTCAACGGGATTCACCGTATGATGAGCAAGATTCGAGAATCGGAGAAGGTCCAGCTCTCTCTGTTTCGATAGCGATGTATCATGCGCCACCACAAGACAACCAAATTGGTTCCCGGCAGCATTCGCCGCAAAGCGGGAGAAGTTCATGGCAACGGGGTGTCTTGTCCCGTCTGATAAAATAATTTCCGTTTCAACAGTATTCGAAGCACCACTTGCGAAACACTCTCTGATCACATCCCGCACTCTCGGCTTCGTATCTTCCACGATCATGGACAGTAAGGATCGGTGAGTACCCGGAAGCGCATTGTTGGCCCATGCGGCCGTCGCTCCCTTGTTGAGTGCCAGAATCGTGCCGTCGTCGGTCAGCACGGCGCAGGGATCAGGGAATGCATCTAATAATTGAACCAGTTCGGGCAAAATCATAGCCTGTCCGGCTGGATGTTCGGCGCCAGAGCGGGAAACATTTTCAGAGACATTACCTTTTTTCATTGAGCCCACGGGAAATGGTAGCCGAGCGTGTTGCCCTCAATCCCTTTCACCTCCAGCGCCTGAATCATATCCTGAGCACGTTTCCTTCTTCCGTCAGATCGTTTTGGAGTACATAGGACGTTCAGCCGACCGGGAGATAAGATACGCGTCAAAACACATTGCGATCGTTCTTAAGAACAATCTGCCTGTGGGTGTAATTGTGATTTCGCGATTGGATCTTGTCGCCAGACCGTCGTCGACGAGATTCCGGAGTTGGGCCAGAGAATCTGCAAAGTAGGAGTCAAAATCGATTTTGAATTTCTCTTCAACCTCAGGAATGTTCAGATAGAGATGACACATCAATCTCATAATGACAAATTTCCTGACCTGGTCGTCAGCTGTCATCTCGTAACCGGCGTGGGTCGCAAAACGTGATTTCTCAATGGCGGTCTGGTATTCGAGCAATGTCTTATGGTTCTGGGCGTAATAGGTCCCAAAATGGCTGATGGATGAAAGCCCCAGGCCATAGAGATCTGAGCCGGCCTTCGTTGAATATCCCTGGAAGTTTCTGTGCAGTGTACGGTCGCGCTGGGCCTTTGCGAGTTCATCATCCGGCCTCGAGAAGTGGTCCATCCCGATATAAACATATCCCGCTGCCGAGAGCTTGTCGATGGTGAGCATCAGGAGGTCTAGTTTCGTTTCTGCCGAAGGAAGATCTTCACCATGAATCATTTTCTGGTGCTTCTTCATCCACGGGACATGTGCGAAATTATACACAGCGATCCGTTCAGGGGCAATGTCGATAATCTTATCGAGGGTCGTCGAGAATGACTCGACCGTTTGAAGCGGAAGCCCGTAGATGAGATCAAGGTTCAGACTTCGGAACCCCAGACTCCGGCTCCAGTCGATGGTCTGCCTCGTAATTTCCTCGCTCTGGTCGCGGTTGACCGCTCTCTGGACGCGCGCGTCAAAATCCTGTACTCCCAGACTGATACGGTTGAACCCGACGTCCCGCAATCCTCTCAGATGGTGGTACGTCAGACCGCGCGGGTCCACTTCCACACTTATTTCTGCATTTTCGTGCAGTCTGAATTTTTCACGGATATGGGAACCAAGACGATAAATCTGCGATGGCGTGAGATAGGTGGGAGTCCCACCCCCCCAATGCATCTGAACGACCTCGCGGTCACGATTGATGTATGGTGATAAAAGATTGATTTCCTTTATGAGATACTCCAGATAATCGTTCATCTGATCGCGACTTCGGGTAATGATCGTTGTGCACCCGCAGAAATAGCAAAGAGTGTCGCAAAAAGGAATGTGAAAATAGAGGGAGATATTTTTACTCTCCGGTTGCTCCTCAGTCTTCCGGATTGCAGTTTTAAACTCATCCTGGCCGAAGGACGGAGAAAAAATTGGTGCTGGAGGATAGCTTGTATATCGCGGGCCGCTCCCTTCGTACTTTCGAATCAGTTGAAGAACATTATTGTGCATGATGGTTGTTCCGAACGAATTTAGTTATAAAAGCTCACTCGCTACTTTTGAATGTGTGCACAAACCTTATGCCACGCAAAATAGGACAAAAATGTGTAATTCGATCTTTTGGAAGATAGCAATTTTAGCTGAATTTGACAACAGTGAGAAGGTCTTCTTAGAATTTCTCAACCGTGAGAATTTCTCTCAATCTGAGAAAGACCAAGTCTGGAGGGAATATGAATCAAAACAGTTCGGGCGAGGAGTCTGATCCTTACATTCTGAATATTCGAAGACGAATTCTTATGCTAAGAGGCGCTAATCGACGAGATGTTTCTTCAGTGACTCGCGTTCTTTCCCATGGTTCATTTCAATTTCTTTGGCATATGCGAGAATTGTTTTGAACTGCCCTTCGGCATTTACTCCGGCTTCTTCCAAAACCTTAGACGCAGAGCCGCTTCCCAAATAATGCCCGCCCCGGAACGAATGCAATGACCTTCTCAATCCATTGTTGCTCCGTATCCATTGATGGAGTGTCGGCAGTGTAAAATCTGTAATGCCAATTGCTTCCGAAAAAAGCACTTCAGGAAAGATCGATTCCTGTTCTTCCGGCGGCAACATTTTAAACAACTCCACGCTGGTCACGTAAAAAACATTGATGTTAAGATGTTGGGCATCCAGCTTCGGAAGCACTTCATTGACAAAGATGCTTGCGACACCGTTACCCTGGAGTACAACGGTGCCATGGTACCTTTGCAGCCGTGGATCGGCTCGCCTGAATGCATAAATTCCTTTTATAGCAGCGGTCGGAGGTGGCAGGCCAAGGGCAGAGCGATCAGGAACCTTCTCCGCAGGACGCGTGACAAAGGGCGCGAGGATTGCCGGACGTCGTCTCAGGGACTCGATCAGCAATGGCCAGATTTCCTGAGGATCCCATGGGGTAAGCGTTATCAGGACCCTCGCCGGAAAACATTCCTGCAGGAGTTGTAGCGCCTGCGGATCAGCGTGTGTGGGCCCGTCTTCCCCCGTCTTTACTCCGGCATGTGCATTAATCATAATCCATGTCTTGTAGGGCTGCCCTGTCACCGCTTCTTTTGTTTGCTGACCAATACCATGAAGTCGCGCGGGGACGTGTTCGAGTGCTGCAATGAAAGCACTATAGGAGGAAGTCACTCCCATGTGCGCCCCGAAGCTCGACAGACCAGCCATGAATGCACCCATGGCGTCTTCACAAATGCCGCCAATGGGAACAAGGCGGGAATCGGGGTTGTCGGTAGTATTAAGATATCCCTCTTTGAACCCCTTATTAATATTGGAGATGCTTGTCGATCCGAAAAGATCCGCTGCTGACGCAAGAATAGCGCCGCGGGTTTCAATATTCAGATTATTGAGAGCCTTACCAAGCGCCTCGCGAAGCGTAACAGACGTGCCGGGCGTCATCCGGAGGTCGGCAGGTACAGCCTGAGGATTAATATCTTCCGAACTGTAGAGACGTGACAGATTGGGCGACTTGGCATGAGCTTTTCTCGCACGTACATTTAATCGCTCTGTTGCGCCCGAAATCTTCTCAGCAGCTGTTTTCGACAGTTCGCTCCGCTGCTCGAGAACTTTCCGGATGATCATAAGCGAATCGAAATATTTCTCCTCGATAACCGCCGGTGTCCCACTTCCATCAAAGCGTGGGAATGTCAGGCCAAATGTCTCCTCGAACTCTTTCAGGGAAGCGTAAAAGGCATCTGAGCAGAATTTATGCCCGGCGCCGTGAGACTCCCTTCCCTCAATTCCATACTTCCAACCTTTCTTGGTTCTATAGATAACCGCAGTCGGCTGATGATCATCGAGAGTAACTGCCAGCTCTTGTGCCGTGATGATCTGAGTAAAATCATGGCCGTCCGGAACATAAATGGCGTTCCAGTCATGCAGCAGACACAGATCGATCGGATTCCACTGAACATAATCGCCGGGAACACCCTGTTCCGCACAAACGCGGTTCGAATCAATAGATGCTTGATTCCAGTCGACGTGCAGGATGGCGTTATAGAGCCGCATCGTAGCTGCGGCTGCCAATGCTTCATGCACGCGTCCTGGCGTCATTCCCCCCTCACCTTCGATCATATGGACATGGGGAGGGTCATCTCTGTAAAGGTCGAGCGCACCAAGCGCCAGCCCGAGAGAGGCAGGAACTCCGACACCGCTTGCCCCGGTCGCAATTTGTATGAATGGTGTAGCACAGGTAGGATGTCCATCAAGGGCTTTGGCGTGAAAGCGTTTGAAGAGCGGCGTGTCGTTCGTCGGATTACGGCGGAATCCAAGCAAATCCTCAAGGCGAAGCTGTCTTGGTTGCGCGGGCATAAGATTGCGCCCTCCAAGAAGCGGAGTACCCAGACGAATCAGTTCGTTTCTCAAAGCCCACATTGCATAAAGCCCCATGGCTTTGTGCCCTGCAGCATAGGAAATGATATCGGCATCTTTACGATCCGGATCGGGGAATTCATAATCCATTGTATGATAAATCAACGCTTCGACCATTCTCCCTGAAGAGATACTTCCCCCGGGATGACCTGACGTAGGAACATAGTTATAGAGTATGCTGCACAGAGTGCGGTATATGACATCGACCTGTTCGAGAAACTCAAGCTCCGCAGGTGGGATTGAAACCCGGTGATTCGCCATAACATCGGTGACAAGATAATAGCGACCCCGACGGATATTCTGCGGAGAAGCAGAGGGTTTTACTCCGGAAAAATCTTTTTTGTTCATACACGTTCTTTCAAGAAAAGAATGTTCGATTTGGTGTTCGCCGCACTCCGATTAATCGCCCCTAATCCCATAGCTACTAGATATTTCCACCAGCGGCCCAATGGAAGTTTTGATCACAATTTTAACTCATTTTTAGCAAGAAGTGCGCCATGAATCGCCGACCTGTTCATGAAGGAAGGAGGAAATTCTTATTCCATCGTTATTGGCTTTTCATATTTGTAAAATTTGCTTTGCCGGGTTATCAGCGATGATAAGGGGTCTCAGCTCCCGAACTCAGTTTTTCAGAGTTGTCATAGGGTAAATCGGGCAAACAATCTAGGAATGAAACTGAACCCCAGCTGCCGGAGGGACAGCGTTGGTTAGTTCCTGGATAATCATCTCCTTCACACGCTCGATAGCAATGCATACTTTTTCAGAGATTGAAGTTCCCATGTCAAAATTTTGACCTTCAATACCATACACAACAACACTGGCTGGTCGCTTATCCAGCAGTTGTGAAAGTGCTATTGCCTCAGGAATCCCAATTGAGTGTGTTGAAGTACGGACAGGAGAAGAGGGAAGTTTATCGGTGATGGCATCGAAACGAAACACCGTACCTGGATCTGCCCCCGAAGAAACGGTATCGACTATGATGACCCTGTCCCCACCCTGCCAGCGCTCCATCAATCGTAGTCCGTCCCGCTCCTCCCGGACAACAGATGTCCGGGGCAGGTCTACGCAAGACAGTTTTTGGACGACTTCGAGCCCGGCGGCATCATCGGATCGGTACGAATTCCCAATACCAATGATCACAGTCCTCTGATAAGTGCTATCCCGTTTCCTCGGTTGATCCACGTTCAATCCTCAGATCAAGGAAGTGGGTTGCGCAGGAGATACAAGGATCGTAATTCCTGATTGCTTGCTCACACTGCAAAGTGAGAAGCGCGTCGGAGAGATCCAGCCGTGAGCCCACAAAATTCCTGAGGTCGTTTTCGATGGTCTTCTGATTTTGTGCGGTTGGCGGGACAATCTTAGCTTCCAGGATTATCCCTGCCGCATCGACCTTGTACCGGTGATAGAGCAGTCCTCGCGGTGCTTCGGTAGCTCCATAACCGATCGCCGCCTTTGGCTCGACCGGAACAAACGGTTGCGGCGGGGGTTCATACGATTCGATAATGCGGATCGCCTCATCGCACGCATAAACCAGCTCAACGGCCCGGACAATGATGCTCTTAAAAGGATTCGTGCAATGTTCACTCAGTTTGGCAGCACGCGCCGCCTTCTTTGCATCGGGGGTCAGCTTATCGAAATTCAGGTTATAGCGCGCCAGCGGACCGACGTGGTACGCTCCGCGGCCTCTGATATAAGAATGCAAAGCATGTGAATGGCGAACATGCTCTTCAATAAAATAGTTCTCGTACTCCGCCAGTGAAACATCGATCCCGCGGTTGGAGGCGACCCTGCCTTCGTTGAGCGGATATTCCGAAGGATGCCTCAACGAAACAAATTCATAATCCTGCTCAAAGTCCGGGAAATTGAGCGAGGCAGTCCACTTGACCGCATCCACCGCCACTTTTTTTGCCCAGCGCAATGAGCTGAGCATGGGCGTGAGTTCCTCCCTGGCGGGAACCCGGTAGAAGCCGCCGACGCGAACATTAATCGGGTGTATTTCCCTGCCACCGATTATTGCCATCAGCTCATTCCCGATTTTCTTGAGCTTCAGAGCATTCTGAACAATATCAGGATGATCTTTAGCCATCTGTAACGCATCTTCATACCCGAGGAAGTCCGGTGCATGGAGGAAGAAGATGTGCAGTCCGTGGCTCTCGATCCATTCACCGCAATAGAGCAGCCGTCGGAGTTCTCTTAATTGACCGCCGACTGATACGCCAAATGCACTCTCCATGGCGTGAACAGCACTCATTTGATAGGCTACAGGGCAAATCCCACAAATGCGGGCAGTAATGTCTGGGGCTTCCGAATATTTTCTTCCACGCAGGAAGCCTTCGAAGAATCGCGGGGGCTCAAAAATTTTTAGCTTCGCATCTGCAACAGCGCCATCAAGAATCTTGACGTAGAGAGATCCTTCTCCCTCCACCCGTGCGAGGTAATCCACTTTTATCGTTCTACGCTTCATGGAGTTCACTTTCCTTCCGGAATGATTCAGCCGTGGCGTTGAAACTCCGGAACAGCCTGAGCAATTCGTCGTCCGGCATTCCGTCCGTGCTCCACTTCGCCGCCAGTGATGGAGGATTGCTTGACTCCTTCGGCCCGTAACATCCGAAACATCCCCGGTGGTACGATGGACACAGTGCGTTGCACCCCGCCTGCGTCACCGGTCCAAGACATGGCGGCCCGACGGCCACCAGTCCGCAAACTATTCCCCTCCGCTTGCACTCAATGCAAACGCTGTACGAAGGAAGAATTGGTTTCCTGCCGTTCAAGAGTGCATTGACGACTTCGAGGAGCTGGTACTTATTGATCGGGCATCCGCGGAGTTCGTAATCGACAAACACATGATCGGCAATCGGGGTTGACTTCGCCAGTGTCTGGATATATTGAGGCGAAGCATAAACGGCGGCAACAAAGTCCTTTACGTTCTTAAAATTTCTCAGTGCCTGAATTCCTCCCGCAGTCGCGCACGCACCGATACTGATGAGAATCTTTGACTGACGCCGCACACGGTGGATTCTCTCAGCATCATGCGATGTGGTGATCGATCCTTCCACGAGTGAAATATCGTACGGTCCTTTCAGGACTGCCCGTGAAGCCTCCGGAAAATTCGCGATCTCCACGGCTCCGGCAACAGCGAGCAATTCATCCTCACAATCAAGTAAACTCAGCTGGCAACCATCGCATGAAGCGAACTTCCATACAGCTAACTTTGGTCTGGCTTTTCTTTTCATTCTACAATTCCCGTCGGGAGAATAACGTTTTAATCCGGTCGAACGAAAAAACCGGTCCATCCTTACAGATAAACACGGGACCGTACTGGCAATGACCGCAGAGTCCGATGCCGCATTTCATATTGCGTTCAAGCGAAACGTAGATGTCGTCGAGTTTCATGCTGCGCTTCTGGAGTTCAGCGACGGTAAACCGCATCATTACTTCTGGCCCACAAACCATCGCAACGACGCTGGATGGATTGAAGGAAGCCCTCGGTATAAGTGTAGTGACAACGCCGACGCTTCCCCGCCAGCCAGACATCGCATGGTCGACCGTGATTGCGACTTCGAGGTCGAAGCGTGACCGCCATTTTTCCAACTCGCGCTGATACAGTATGTCTATCGGGGTTCTGGTTCCATACAGGATGACGATCTTGCCAAATTTCTCCCGTTCCGCGAGGAGGCGATAGATGGCGGGACGCAAGGGTGCAAGTCCAATACCACCGGCAACGATGACGACATCTTTCCCGGCCGCCCTGTCGACCGGCCACGTGGTCCCAAACGGTCCCCGCACGCCAATCGAGTCCCCTTTCTTCAATCTGTACATCGCTTTCGTTACAATCCCGACCGCACGGGTCGTATGGACGAGGACGCTGCTCTCACCGGGATCGCCGCTGATGGAAACAGGCACTTCTCCGACACCAAACACGTAGAGCATGTTAAATTGCCCCGGGGAGAATTTGCACTGCGTTGATTTCGGCATCCCGAGAAGTTCAAGCGTGAATGTATCCCTTGTTTCGCGGATGACGCGTTGAACCTGGTACAGTTGCGGCCGAACTGCGGATAAGAGTTGATCAGTTTCTACGGTATCTTCAGTCTTTAACAGCATAGAGGTCTAAGAGTCGTATTCTGGTTGCTTCGAGTCTTTCTTCCATGACATGGGCGAACCTTTTCAGGAGCTCATAGCCAAGATTGCGATCCTCTTCACATTTGGCGCGGAGGCAGCGGCCGTCGAGAGCAATAGCTCTCGTCAACTCTACCGCCCGGGCATCGAAATGCCAGTTATACGGCGGAATCAGCCACGACCAACCAAGCACATCCCCGTCGGTGAGCGTGTCGATGATAATTGAACCGCGCTCCGCGGCGTAGGTTTCAACCGCGATTTTTCCCTGACGGATGATGTAGAACGCATTCGCTTCTTCCCCTTCCCGGAACAGAAAACTGTTTTCGTCAAAACGCACGTTTGATGCGCATCCCAGCACAAGCTTCGTGTATGCAGGGTCAAGTCCCTGAAAGAACGGATGGGTTCCTAAGATCGATTCAAGGTTTTCCATAAAAAATCCTTTTAAGAATTAGTGGATAAACGACTCTGTTCCTGGGCAATGGCACCGGCTTCCTCGGTGATATCGATTCCCACGGGGCACCAGGTGATACATCGCCCGCATCCAACACAACCTGACGTACCGAATTGATCGATCCACGACGACAACTTATGAGTCAACCACTGGCGATAGCGCGAGCGAATGCTTGGGCGTATACTGCCGCCGTGAATATAAGAAAACTCGAGAGTGAAACAGGAATCCCATTTACGAATCCTCTCCGCGTTTCCTCCACTGAGATCAGTGACATCCTCGACAGTCGAACAGAAACATGTCGGACAGACCATCGTGCAATTCGCGCATGCAAGGCACCGCTTCGCCACCTCGTCCCAACGGCGGTGTTCAAAGTTTTCCTGGAGTTTCTCCTTTAATCCATTTGTTTCAAGTTTTCTTCCCATGCGCGAGCGTGCCTGCTCCATCATTTTTTCGAGGTCGATTGCGCCGGGTTTTTCGATCGGCCGATTGGGTATTCCTTTCAGCATCCTCGCACCCCGGTCACTGCCTGTTTCGACGATGAACTCATGGACGCTTCCATTGATTCGCTCGGTCAGTGCAATGTCAAAGCCCTCCGTTACTCTTGGTCCGGTTCCCATCGATGCACAAAAACACGTACCGCCCGCTTCAGTACAATTCACCGCGACAACGAACAATTTCTCGCGAACCATTTTGTAGTACTGATCAGCATACGGCCCTTCTGATAATACTTTGTCATGGATCCGCAGTGCATGGAGATCGCACGCATGGACACCGAAAAATGCCAGCATGGGAGAATCTTTCCCGTTTCCGGACACACCTCCGCGATCTTCTCCGTTCTCAAGCTTAAAAGATTTCCCTTCCCTTCGGGCTTTCATCATCGAAAGGACCGGCGGGAAGAGAAAGTTCTTCCATGATTGTGGTCCGGATGCATAACCAAAGTATGCCTGGTCGTTTCGCTGCGTGAGACGATACGATGCCGGCCGCTGTTCATCGCGAAGATTCACAGGGAGGTCGGCCATGCTATGGATCTTGTCAAGCACGATCGCGGTCCCGCTCCGCGTGGGGCCAATGATAGAATATCCTTCCTTCTTCAGCGCCTCCAGAAGAAGTTCGAGATGTGAACAATTAATAATTACCATATCGTGACAGTGATCTGATTGTTGTCATCTAAGATTCATACATGAACTATTCCAATCATTGCTGAGAACATTTAATGTTTAAATGGTTTAAAGCTGAATTGCTCGTGATGATATTTCATTGGTGAGAAATGTGCAACAAACTACTTCTCAGAAATGAGCCTTTTCGGATAGGCGTCTCTGATAATGAAGGATAGAACGTCGAAAGAGCTGCTACCATCCCCGAGCATCGAGGAAGGAAGCATGCGGAAAGTTATGTCCGAGACACATGCGATGACGCACGAGTGATTCAGTTACTTTCTCATCTCCCAGCAAACCGAGTATCGCTCTCGCAGGATAAATACCATCGTTGGGCATTGAGGAAGACACCCTGTTCCTCATATCACGCAGTGGTGACCTCGGCAATCAACGAGAGGGTTTGCGGGTCAATCCCCGCGGAGCACGGAGAGCAGAATCGCTTTTTCGGAATGCAGTCGATTTTCGGCTTCATCGAACACGGCCGAATGACGGGAATCCATCACCTTATCGGTTACCTCCTCACCACGATGTGCGGGAAGACAATGCATGAAGATTGCGCCGGAGCGCGCACGCGACATGAGCTTAGGATTCACCTGGAACTCGCTGAACGCTTTCAACCGTTCCTCACGTTCGCTCTCCTGTCCCATGCTCGTCCAGACATCAGTATAAACAACATCTGCCTGTTTCACTCCTTCTTTCGGGTCGTTAACAACCGTAACTGTCGCGCCGGACTTTTTGCCTGCCGCTGAGGCTGCCTTCAGAACCTTTTTGTCGGGCTCGTATCCTTGCGGAGTGGCCGCAACGAAATGCATACCGAGTTTGCCGGCGACAAGCATAAGCGAATGGCAGACGTTATTACCATCACCCACAAAGACAAGTTTTTTCCCTTTCACCGATCCCAGTTTCTCGATGATCGTCAAAAAGTCCCCGATCGCCTGGCAGGGATGTTCCAAATCGGTCAGGGCGTTGATCACGGGCACACGCATCGCCGCGGCGAGATCCACACAGGTCTTATGCGCAAACGTGCGGACAACAACGCCATCGACCCAGCGTTCCAGATTCTTTGCCGTGTCATATACTGACTCCCGCTTCCCGAGACTGATATCTGCCTGCGTCAGATAGACGCCATGCGCCCCCAACTGATGCAGAGCGACGTCGAACGTCACGTGCGTCCGCAGCGACTGCTTTTCAAAAATCATCGCAATCGATTTACCGTTCAGGGCATTGCGGTATTTTCCGGGTTTTCCTTTTACCTTCTTCGAGAGATCAAGGAGGTTCCTAAGTTCGTCCGCTGACCAATCCGCGATGGTCAGGAAATCACGCTTCATCATAGATTTTATCCTTTTGTTTTCGGGAGGCAAGAAATTTCGCCAGAATGTCATTGAGATCAGGTTTCGTTATTTCAGCGAGATCATATTTCACACGTACAGACGGCTTGTTGATCCGGATAATCCGGCGAAGATCGATCGGCGTGCCGATGATGACGCTTTCACAGTCAATCCGGTTGATTGTTGCCTCCAGATCTTTCACCTGCTGGCCGCCGTAACCCATTGCAGGGAGAAGTTTCCCGATGTTCGGATATTTTTTAAACGTTTCAGCGATAGAATTCACAACCCATGGACGCGGGTCCACAATTGAGGATGCCCCAAATTTATTGGCTGCGATCACCCCCGCGCCGTACGACATCTCGCCGTGGGTCAGAGTCGGCCCGTCTTCCACCACCAGCACACGCTTTCCGCGAATCACACTCTCGTCCGATACAGTGATGGGGGAAGCTGCCTCTATTATAGTAGCCCTTGGATTCATGGCGTGAACATTGTTCCTCACGATGTCAATCTTCTCACGCGGGGCGGTTTCAACCTTGTTGATAACAACAACATCGGCCAAGAGTACATTCGTCATTCCGGGATAATAAGTTGATTCATGACCCGGGCGGTGGGGATCGACTACGGTAATAGTAAGATCGGGTTTATAAAACGACATATCATTGTTCCCGCCGTCCCACACAATCACGTCAGCCTCTTTCTCCGCCTCGCGGAGTATTGCCTCATAATCGACACCCGAGTAGATAATCGTTCCATTCACAATGTGCGGTTCATATTCTTCCATCTCCTCGACCGTACAATCATTTTTCACAAGATCGTCGAGAGTTTCATATCGTTGCACTTTTTGTTTCACGAGATCGCCGTACGGCATCGGATGCCGTACAGCAACAACCTTCTTACCCGCCTCGCGCAGAAGATCGCAAACTTTTCGGGACGTCTGGCTCTTGCCCGAGCCGGTGCGCACTGCAACCACAGCAATAACCGGGACGTGAGTCTTGAGCATCGTTGAATTTGCCCCGAGCACTTTGAAGTGAGCACCTGCCGCCATTACCTGCGATGCCTTTGTCATAATATAATTGAAGGAAACATCCGAATAGGAGAATACCACTTCATCGATCTCGTACTTCTTTATGATTTCCGCGAGATCCGATTCAGCAAAAATCGGAATTCCTGCCGGATACAATTTCCCCGCGAGTTCGGCTGGATATTTTCTTCCCTCAATATTAGGAATCTGCGTCGCTGTGAATGCCAGAACATTATACCGTTCGTTATCCCGGAAGACGGTATTGAAATTATGGAAATCCCTTCCTGCGGCACCCATAATGATGATTCTCGTACGGTTCATAATTGGCTCCTTTTGATCCCGGTCCCAGACTGTTTTTCAGCGTCTAGCATAGGAAATGGAAACACGTCCCCCTCGCCTATGATAGAGAATTTTGCCTGAATTTACCACAATGTTTGTGCCAGTAGACATTCACCGAAAATTTGATTTAAATTGTTAGTTTTCGATGGCTTTTAAAGGGCTTGATAAGACGCTGTGCCTATTAGAAAATGAATTTTCAAGAATGAGAAGATATTTGCCGAAATACCGAAGGAAATGAGGTCGCGGCCGGCGGTTGAAAGGGGCGTCAGCTTGGCAGATCTTCGAGTGAAAACTCCCGGATCTCGTGAGAGTCCGGATGAGTATTGAATGTATCACTGATGCTCACTACATTTAAGCGAAAGGAGAGGACAAATGAAATACATTGAAACAACAATTGATCATTTGGCTGCGTACGGCGATGACGCACACCTCACTCCCGCGCCTGACAACGAAAATACGACATGTATTACAATCGGGCAGGAACATTTCATGCCGTTTATCGGTTGGATGAAGTTTAACGATGAATCCGAGAACTGGATAGAAGTGGATCCTGAAGACGAGGAGAAAATTATGAACTACCTTTCTGAAACATCCAGGTTTCGCCTGGTCTCACAAAAGGAAGCCGGAGAAAAATTCAGCGATAATGTAGAATTTACTGATTAGCTCATCGAGGCGCCATGACGCTCTCCGCGCTTTGCGTGCCTTTCCTCAGCTTATTTTTTCCCCCACCACCTGCTTGACGAATTGCCCCGGCTTCATCAGCTGCGCCGGATCAGTTTGATTGATGATTGAGAGTGTTTCCATCGGAATCGATGAGGGATATTTCTGGTTAAACTGCTGCAGTGTCATCGATTTGTCGAGCTTGACCAGCTTCAGGTGCATCGGCTGGCAATTCAGCACCCTAGCATCGGTGAGCTTATCAAATGAGTTTACTGACTGTTCGACAGCAGATTTATATCCGCTCCAGGCAGTCTGAGCGCTGTAACCAACGATTTCAAACACAGCGCCGTTGTGCTCAAGGAACAGTGCGCGACCCTGTAATTTGGTTTGATCTGACGAGGTTGCAGTAAACCCCGCGGATCTGAAGGTGAATCCCCGGATGCTTTCGCTCTTCAACGGTTCCAGAGCAAACCCCTGCTGAGTGCTAAACTGGGTAGCCGCTTCGCTTGCCGTCTTTTTATCTGACAATGATATCTGAATAGCAGCATCCTTATTCGCGCTTATTCCCTGTACCATCTGCTTTTGATTGGCTGTTTGCCATCCCGCAGGAAATGTGAACGTGAATTTCATATCGGGCTGAAGAAACGTCGTGCCGCGGAAGAAACCTTCACGGGGATTATCCCCAAAAACGATGCCATCGATATGTTTCAAATAGACTTCGGCATCGATGTTCTTCCCCGCAAACCCGCCGTGAATCGTATCGATATTTGCACGGATATTCTGTTCCCGGTTTCCCGGATCAGGATGAGTTGAAAGCCATTCCGGGATTCTTTGGCCGCTTGCCTGCGTGACATGATCAAGCATTGCCATAACGCTGACCAACTCGTGTGGGTCGTCCCCAATACGATACGAATACCGCACTCCAAGTGCGTCCGCCTGACTCTCGTCGCTCCGGCTGAATTTTAGAAAAAGGACGCTGAGCCCCATACCTGCAAGCTGTCCATACTGCTGGAGCTCAGGTTTGAGAACCATCCCGATCCCAATGCCGAGCTGGGTCAATTGTTGAGTAGTCATCTGGTTGACCGAATGCTGAGCGGTCACATGGCCAATTTCGTGCCCCATGACCCCGGCGAGCTGGGCCTCGTTGTCGAGATGTGCCAGGATGCCGCGGGTTATGTAAATAAAACCGCCCGGAAGCGCAAAAGCGTTTACAGTCGGGTCGTCTACAACCCGGAATGTCCAGGGAAGGTTTGGTCGTTCGCAGCGCGACGCCAGGCGCATCCCTACACTTTCGACATATTTTTGAAGGTCCGGATTGTTGTAGACACCCATCGAGCTGACTATCTGCTGATCAGATTCCTTCCCCATCTGTATTTCCTGTGACTCGCTTATAAGAGAGAGGTGGCGTTCACCTGTAGCGGGATTCACCGCGCATCCAGCGAGCCAGAGCAGAGATACTGTAAGAAGAGAAATGGCAATATTTTGAAGAATCGTTTTCATAGGTGTGGTCTCCGAGTTCGAGTAAAGGTAAGAAAGATGAAGAAGAGAGGCAATTCCCCTCCTCCAAAATTAATTGCGTGTCCTCACTTCCTTCCCATATTCAAGGAATCTCTCGTTGACATTCCATGTCAATTGTTATATCTTACTGTGCGCCTGGCGATATGAAGGATCGAGGGGGATAGAAATTATGTTCTAAGTGTTCCTTCCAAAATCTTCAGATCAGGATGTCTGGTAGGGGAAAAACAGGGTTTGAATTCAAAAATAATGAACCAAGAGTACTGTGGTATTCTCCTCCATTGCCGGATAATCACACAAGAACATGTTGTGGGGGAAGTAATAGAGTCCAGGCACGATAGCACCTGATCGCCCGCACGAGAGGAGACAATGAATATTACACATAAACCCATCGCCCCACTATTCTTTTTCATTATTGCTTCTGCCCTCTTTTCCATTTCTGGTTGTCATCAATCGACGGATACACAGAGTCAGGATCTGGATCTGTCACAGATTACTGTAACCGGGACACAAGGGCCGGGAGATTTTCTGGGTAATATCGACGTGTCGGATTGGGATTCTTCGAGCTACGACCAGATTCTCTTCAGGAAACCCTTTTGGATCCAAAAAGCGTCGTTAAGCGATTCGTTATCCTTCGGAGGGAGAGCAGCCGGAGATACCAGCAGTCAGGAATTAAGAATCTACAACCGGAGTAACAAAAATTTATCAGTGACACCGCAGCTGCAGGGTTCATTCTTTGCCGATCAGGATTCCCTTCAGATTCTGCCTGCATCATTAGGTAGAATCAATATCTCCTTCGTCCTCCCCGATACGACAACCACCGTTCATAACGGCGTGCTGACATTGCATTTCTCAACGGGAGACTCTATCCAGTTGATTTTACAAGGAGCTCGGACCCGATCAGTCGATTCGGCAGTCTCCGTCGGTATGCCGGTCCACTTTGCCCTTGCTCCCGCCTACCCAAATCCTACGGATGGCGAGATTCGATTTGAGTTTTCCCTGCCCCGGGCAACCAATGCCGTGTTAAGGGTTGTAAACAAAAAGAATGAACTGGTCACTGTTATCGCTCAGGGCAATTACATGGCTGGGGTCCATCAAGTGTCCTGGAACGTAAATCTGGCAAACGGCAACTACCGCGTCGTATTCGACGCCGGCACATACGTATCGACCGGTGATATCCAGGTTTCGAGATAATACCGGCAATCTAAGCGCGGGCTCAAGTTTGTTCTTATGGCAATTGCGCACGCGCTCTTGCTCTTTGAATCCTCCGTACATACGAAAGCCACTCTCATTAAATTCCCTCGTCTCTTCAAAGGAAAATCCTATGAACCGATTTCATCTGCGGCTTCGCACAGGTGGAGCTCTTCTCATTCTGCTCTTAACACATTATATTGGGTTGTGTCAGAATGAGCTTTCATCTGACCTGCAGCGGAAAATAGATACAATCGTTACAACTTCTCTGACCAGATCAGGCATTCCAAGTGTTTCCATCGCGGTCGTTAAGAACGGCCAGATTGGTTATACCAAAGCGTACGGCCTGGCACGGCTCGAACCGCCAATACGGGCAACTCCTGAGATGCGGTACAGCATCGGCTCCATCAGCAAACAATTTACAGCAGCCGCAATTCTTCTCCTTCAGGAAGAAGGAAAGCTCCAGCTCGACGATAAGGTTGCAAAGTACCTACCCGACCTCACGAGAGCTGAAGAGGTCACGATCCGCCAACTCCTTTCCCATACCTCCGGTTACCAGGATTACTGGCCACAAGATTATGTCATGCCAGCTATGCTGGAACCGGTCACTGCCGAGAAGATCCTCGATGGCTGGGCGCGCAAACCGCTGGATTTTGACCCGGGCATGAAGTGGCAATACAGCAATACGAATTATGTCATCGCAGGAATCATCGTGCAAAAGGTCTCCGGAATGTCTTTGGTTCAGTTTCTTCGGGAAAAAGTATTCACGCCGCTCGCAATGACAAGCGTCCGGGATTTTGATCAGCAGGGGCCTGGGGAAGACGATCCGATCGGTTATGCCCGGTATGCTCTCGGGCCATTGCGCCCCGCCCCGAACGAAGGAAAGGGCTGGATGTTTGCCGCAGGCGAGCTCGCAATGTCGGCACGCGATCTGGCGCGGTGGGATATCTCAGTAATGGACAAGAGAATCCTGAGCTCTGCGTCATATCAGCAGCTTGAAACCGAGGTGCTCCTCAAGAATGGATTGAGTACACACTACGGACTTGGCGTGTCAGTCGGTCAGATTGCAGGTCACCGCGATGTGGCGCACGATGGAGAGGTCTCAGGCTTTATTGCGCAGAACATTATTTTCCCTGACGATCACGCGGCTATCGTTGTGTTCACTAATCAGGACGCCACACGAGCCGCCGGCACCATCGCCCGGGCAATTGTTCCATTGCTGGTCGAGACAGAAGACCCTGCAGCGAGTGAAAAACTCGACCAGGCGCGCAAAATCTTCGATGGATTGCAGCACGGAACAATTGATCGCTCACTCTTTACTGACAACGCGAACAGCTATTTCACAGATCAGGCATTGAAGGATTTCCAGAACAGTCTCGGTCCGCTGGGCACGCCGGAGGAATTCAAACAGGATTCCAAATCGCTTCGAGGCGGCATGACGTTACGGGTGTTCCATGTAAAGTTCGCGCAAAAATCTTTACGCGCCTGGACATTCGAAATGCCCGACGGGAAACTGGAACAATATCTTGTGGCCGAACCGGAATGAAGAAGGCAGCCCGCGCACACAGGCCGCCCGTTTTCAAAGATGACGACGCCGAGCAATGCTTTCAATCCCCCGCATACACTAACGCTTCCTTTTCAAAAGGACTACAGGATGAAATATTTCTTGATGCTGTTTGTCACATTCTTCACCCTCACTCACATCGTTCGTGCGCAGACGAGCGATACGATTTTCTACTCCGTCGTCAAGAACAATGAAATAGCGGGGTATCAAAAAATATGGATGAGTGGTCCGCATGAATTTCACTCTGCGTATCAATTCACCGATCGCGGCCGGGGTGACAGTGTTATGGCCGATATCACGACAAACGAGTCCGGGCTCGTAACAAACCTTGAGACAAGGGGTGTGGATTACTACAAAAAGCCATTTCATGAGTCATTCAGAATCGTTGGCGATTCATCAATCATCATTGTCAATGGTGAAAGAGAATCAAAACTATTCAAGGGAGAACTTTTCGAGAGCGCCGAACCGACAGACATCGAGCCGGGGACACGATTCTTGTTACAGCATCCAAATGAAAAGATCCCGCTGGTCTCAGGAGGGACCATCACGATGCTCTCCCCGCTTGAAAAAAGCGTCCTCTTTAAGGGGCTGTCTTTAAAGTTGTTGTTGTGTGAGTTCTCCATCAATCAAAACCAACCGCCGAACTTTGTCTGGCTCAGTGAAGACAGGCACTTTTTTGCCTCGGTATCAGACTGGTTTAGCACGATCAGGGCAGGCTACGAATCTCTGACCGACTCGCTCAACATCCTGCAGTTAATCCAGTCGAAAGTGTATTTCAGCAAGCAGATGAAGGCGCTCGCAGATACTCTGCCGTCACGGCTGGCGATACACGATGTCCGCCTGTTTGATTCCGAGCATGCGGTCATGCGCGAGGCCATGACCGTAATCATCCGTGATGGAATGGTGGTTTCTGTCGGTTCGTCGTCCTCGACCCCAATCCCGGAAGGGTTCACGGTTATCGACGGCGGAAACAAAACGCTCCTTCCCGGATTGTGGGACATGCACAGTCACTACCAGGAATCAGAAGGACTAAATTATCTTGCAGGGGGTGTGACACATGTGCGCGATATGGGCAACGGCAATCGCCTGCCCGCTGTCCGGGATGCTATTCGCCAGAATGAGCTTCTTGGCCCCGATATCAGCTACCTGTCGGGTTTCATCGACCAGGCAGGACCATATCAGGGACCAACGGGCGCCATTGTTCACAGCCTGGAGGAAGGAATGAAGGCCGTTGACAATTACGCACAACTCGGCTATCAGCAAATCAAGCTCTATAGTTCGATTGATCCCAAGTGGGTAGCCCCGCTAGCCGCACGGGCACACAGTCTCGGCATGCGTGTCTGCGGCCACATCCCCGCGTTCATGACCGCTGAGCAGGCTGTGAAAGATGGATACAATGAAATCACACACATGAATATGGTGATGCTCAACTTTCAGGGAGACACCATTGATACGAGAACGATGAGACGGTTTAGCTCTGTCGGTGAGCGTGGATTGAAGCTCGATCTGAACAGTGATGAGGTGAACTCTTTTATCAGGCTCTTACAGGAGAAGCAGATCTCACTGGACCCAACCATGAACGTTTTCGCCGGACTCTTCACCGTATTCCCCGGTGACACCGATGCCTCGTTGAAGCCAATTGTATCCTGGATGCCAGCCGATCAGAGAGAAAATATCACGGCAAAGACCAGCTTCGCCCCGGTGAACCAACAGGCGACCTATGATTCTTCGTTTGCCCGGATGATGCAATTGCTCAGGAAATTATACGACAGCGGGGTTCTCATTGTCGCAGGAACCGACGGCGGAGACGCATTCGCGCTGGAACATGAGCTCGAGATATATGTGCAGTCTGGCATTTCTCCCCTGCATGCGCTCCAATGCGCCACATTCAATTCCGCCAAAGACTGCAACCTGCTGAAAGAATATGGAACGATCAGCACGGGAAAGCGAGCCGACATGATATTGATCGATGGTAATCCGGCAGACACCATCAGCGACATTCGGCGTGTTGAATGGGTGATCAAGAACACTCTGGAATATCATCCCAAAAAATTGCTCGAATCAATCGGATGGAGTTACTATTACTAACAATTTCACCATGCCACCTCCGGGGTATGTTCGACTTGGTTACGATTATGAGCTAGTGGATTTTTTGTCAGCGTTTTGAGGATCTCGGAGAAAAAACCGGAGTGTTATTCGATTCACCCTATACCGTTTCTACCAACTTGTCAGAGGAAGAATGATTTTCCGAAAAGTTATTCCGGGATCAACGAGCCGGCTCACCATCGTCGACCACGGCGAAACGTATGGGCGATACGTCCTCGAGAAGTGTATTGAGGGCAAGGATATCAAACGGTGCCTTGACATCGGCTGCGGGAGCGGCGACGACCTGTCCATTATTTCACGGCGCTACCCCCAGGCAGAGCTGTTCGGAATCGACTTCGGAGACTGGAAAGCGGAGGAACTTACAAGACTCGGCATTAAACATCTATCGGTTAATATTGAAAGTGAAAAACTTCCCTTCGGGGATGGAACCCTGGACTTTATTATCGCGAACCAGATACTCGAGCATACAAAGGAAATCTTCTGGATCAATCATGAAATCTTTCGATGCCTCAATATCGGGGGATATCTTTTTCTTGGCGTTCCGAATATTCTTTCCCTGCACAACAGAATCCTTATGGCTTTTGGATTTCATCCCACACAGCACAAACTGACTTCGGCACACGTCCGGCCATTCTCAAAAAAAGATGTCTTCAGCTTTTACAGAGACGTCGGAAGCTCATTCTGCAGGATCGATGGCTTCTGGGGATCACAATTTTACCCTTTCCCAAAGCTCCCGGCACGAGCTCTTGCCCGGCTTTTTCCCACACTCTCATTTTCTATCTTCTTTCTCATTAAGAAAACCGCTCCTTATGAGTCGGCATTCCTTGAATGGCCCCAGAAGGCGCAATTACAAAGCAATTTCTTTACGGGGCAGACCTGAGCGACCTCAGCCAGCTGGCGTCTGTTTACCGGTTGTCCGGCAAAGAAAACGCGATGAAATAGTGCGCGCGACGGATCCCAAAATGCAGCTGATCTTTCAAGAGAACCACCTCGCATCTCAATTCGTGCATTCCTTAAAATCCAACAAATACCCCGTGAAAAACGCAGATTATTATCGGAGAACTCCGTTTGATTGAATATGAAATCAGAAATAGTTACAATGCCGGATAGTGCATCATTCAGGGATGAGTTCAGAAAATGGAGGGATAACATGGATCTGCATGAAGTCATTACAAACTATCACGATGCCGCCGACAAATTCTCACGGGGGGATCCTCTGCCGGTCAAAAAGATCTTCTCCCATCAGGATGATGTAACTCTCGCAAACCCCTTTGGCCCTCCGGCACACGGCTGGAACAAGGTATCCGAGGCACTCGACTTTGCCTCAGCCCGCTTTAGAGATGGGAAGGTAACCGGGTTCGAGATGGTCCAGGAGTATGTGACTTCCGACCTTGCGACAATTTTGGAAATCGAACACTGGAACGCCAAAGTGAGTGGAAGAAGCAACGTGGACTCTTTTGATCTCCGTGTCACGAGCACGTTTCGTCGCGAAGAAGGGACGTGGAAACTTATCCACCGCCACGCCGATCCACTAACGACCTTTCACCCTGACGGTCCGTTGCGCAACATCTCTGACAATAAGCAGGCAACAAAGAGACGAGAGTGATCTACAGTCCATTAATACTCACAATGGAGATTTTCTATGAAAATGAATTGGTTAAGGATTCCATTCCGGGTTTCTGCAATTTATGATTTTCTGGCCGCAATCCTGTTCATATTCTGGGGACCGGCGATTTATGATTACGCCGGTATTGAGCGCCCGAACCATCTCGGGTACCTGCATTTTCCGGCTCTCTTGCTCATCCTCTTCGCCATCATGTACTGGCGGATTGCATCCGATCCTGTACGATTCAGGGATTTTATTCCTTACGGAATCGGATTGAAAGTCTCATTCAGTGCCGTGGTGTTCTACCACCGGCTCACTGATGGAATCCCCACGCTTTGGCTTCCATTTGCCTGGATCGACGTAGTATTCATGATCCTCTTCATCCTTGCATGGGGAAAAATGAAACCTGCGAACCAAGCTCCGCTCTGACCTGCGCGAAGACATTAACGAGAGGCACTTGCCCGGCCGGCAAATCGGTGGAGGGATCGCACGGGAAGAGGGAACATATCCCCAAAGCCCGCGAGTATCCAGTCAGATGAATTTCGTCATCCAGCACAATCAGTGACCACGGTATGTCGTTCTTTCTTCCACGTCGCGCGTTCGACCCGGAATATCCGGAATTGATGGACAGGTCGTGGAATGATCCCACACTTCTCGAGGAAGATCTGATGAATCTCCGGAGAATCAACAAATATTTTGGAGGGATTGCCGCGATGAGGAGATCGATCCTGCCGCTACTCGCAAAGGTGAAAGATCGTGATGATTTTTCAATCCTTGATATCGGTGCCGGCGCGGCAGATCTTCCGATCGAAATGGTAAAAATGACCCGGCGAGAGGGCTGGCAGGTTCACATTACGACAATCGACAAAAATCCACAGATTTTGGCAATCGCCAAACGGGAAGCGGCTCACTTTCCGGAAGTCTCCGTGATGCCCGGAGACGCGCTGGATCTCGGCTACGCCGACAAATCTTTTGATGTTGTTATCTGCTCACTCGTCATTCATCATTTCTCGGACAACGACGCAATCAAAGTTCTCCGGGAGATGAACAGAATCTCACGAATCGGCTTCGTGGTGAACGACCTCACCCGCGGCCGCTTCGCCGCCTGGCTTGTCTGGCTCTACGCTCACATCACCTCAGGAAACCCGCTGACAAGAAATGACAGTCCCGCCTCAATCTTGCGGGCATTCACTCCCTCTGAACTCTCGTCAATGGCCCATGAAGCTGGAATACGAAACTTTGCAATCGAGACCCGGCCATTCTTCCGGCTCCTTCTGGTTTGTGTGCACCAATGATTGTCGAAAACTCCATCAGGATACATGCTCCAATCGAAACAATTTTCGCAGCTGCCGCCGATCTTTCGCTCTGGCCATCATTCCTTCCTCACTACAGATGGGTGAGGTACATTTCGCGTACCCCAACGTTCACTGTTGTCCAGATGGCGGCACGGAGAAGCTGGATCCCCATTCGCTGGACATCCGAACAGGAAATCGATCAATTAAAACGAGAAATCCGGTTTCACCACCTGAAATCATTTACAAAGGGAATGCGGGTTGTGTGGTCTTTCACACAAACTGAAGACGGTGTCGTAGTCCGGATTTGCCATGAGCTTAAGCCGCAGAGGAAACTCATTGGCGGGGCGGTAACTACCAAGATCATAGGGCAGTTCTTTATTCACCATGTTGCAGGCCAGACGTTAGCACATTTTAAAAAGCATCTGGAGGGCAAAGATGCATGACAGAAGAGTAGTAGTGACAGGGCTTGGGGCCATCACTCCGATCGGCCACGGTAAAGACGGGTTATGGAATGGGATTCTGGCAGGTAAATGCGGCATCGGAACAATAACGCGATTTGATACTTCCCAGATCCGCGCAAAAGTTGCGGCGGAGATCAACGATTTCGACCCACTCGACTATTTTGATGAGAAGTTCGCACGCCGGATGGATCGCTTTTCCCAGTTCGGGCTTGCTGCAACGGACATGGCATTGCGCGATGCCGGGATTTCATGGAGTCCGGAAACGCTGGACGCCCGAACAGGTGTCACGATGGGAACGGCGCTGGGTGGAATCGCCGGTGCCGAACGGGAACATGAG
>JAWOMQ010000205.1:0-31058 GCA_033852415.1 Bacteroidota bacterium | reverse complement strand
TACTCACCTATAAAGGATATGAGAAACGTGACATGGCTATGGCAACCGCAAGCGGAATCGCAGGACTCGGTATCGCAATCTTTCCGTGCACTTCTCCCACCGAGCCATTTTCGGCAGTGGGAGTTTTTCTGCTGAGGCCCCCCGCTGCCGGTTACCCTCACTACGGATCGTCCGTTCTCTTCTTCACCCTTCTTGCCGTCAATTCATACTTTCTTTTTACCCTCGGAGACAAAAAGAAGTGGACGAGGCGCAAAACCACCCGGAACCGTGTGTACCGTATTTGCGGCATAATTATTTTCGCGTCGCTGGTGACGCTCGGTATACTCACATGGACGCTCGGCTCAGACAAATTGGAAGAGACGGTCTGGACGCTCGTCTTCGAGACTGTTATGCTCTTGTCTTTCGGTACTTCATGGTTGGTTAAAGGTGAGACGTTATTTAAGGATCGCCCGGGTGAAGAGCACATAGACCTGACGCTGGCTCACGACGGGGAATGAACTTCCAAAGCAATCTTTCGTGACACCGGAGGTTTGCAAGTTTCTTTAATTGGTGAGGTATGGCCACCACCACTATTAAAATCAAACGCCCGACATTGTGCCGGGCGTCGTATTTCGGATTAAAAAGAATTCGCAGGCATTTTCCACAGGGTTATTTCATCAACACCATCTTTCGTACAGTGGAAAACGAACTATTCGGATCGATCACACTCACAGCATCAAACCGGTAGAAGTACACACCCGAAGAGAATGTGCTGGCGTCCCATTGAACTTGCCTGCTGCCGGCCTCTTCGATCCTATCTGCCAGTGTCATCACAACCTGACCGAGCAGGTTGTAGATTTTCAGAGAAACGCGACTGGCCGTTGGCAGTTCGTATCCGATTGTGGTCGTTGGGTTGAATGGGTTGGGATAATTTTCGGATATCCCGTAAGTCGCTGGAAGTATTCCTGATGCACCCGGAGGCAATTGAAGGAGAATCCTCGTCTCAGGCTTGTCTATGACTATCCTGCCACCCGGCAGTAACTGCCGGATTCTGTTCCCGACTTTCAGGAATTCCCCAGCGGACTGTGATTGTATATTCCACGTAAAAGTGACGGGGTAAGTGGCGGAAGTTATAATGATCGGGATGTCCCGCTCCTTCCCGATCTCGGAGAATTCAACAGACTGCCCCGTACCGAATCGGACGTCGAATATGTCCGATGCGGGGGCGGGAGGCAATTCGAAATTAAATGATCCCGGAAGCCCGTCAGGTCGTTTAGAGAAATATAGAGAGTGGCTATTGCCCGCCGCGTCTGTCACTTCAATTGTGTTACATCCGGCCAGGATGTTCGTAATGAGAGTAGTCCCGACCTTCTCTGCGGCCTTTCCACCGGATGCCGATAAAATTACTTCACCTGAATCAACGGCCTTAATCCAATATCCATGGAGCGGTAACAAAGTTGTGACAATGGAAATTCCATTTGTATATCCATAGAAGAACGACTCCAGGTTATCCGGTGGAAATGATTCAATGCCGTTGACACTCACAGTGTCCGAATTTGAGCCAATTAAATTCCAACCCGGAACGAGCCCGATTGTGTCATTGGTAATGGGTATCCCTTGAAGGTGGACCGCCTGCGTTGTTCTGAACCTGGCCCAATAACCCACGCCCTTGGTCAGGATGGCATTTTCCTGATAACCGACAGTGGATGAATATGAAAGCGCCTTTGAGATTGCTGCGGGAAAAAGTGTTGCAAAATGGGCGTCGGGAACCGTGAGCGGCAAGGAGATGATATTCCACTGTGATGAAACGGAGTAATTGAACGTCTGCATGAGAGTAGTGAATGTCCACGTGTCTGACCAATCACTAGGGCCTGTGGGATTGAGCCCACGCACATGCCAGAAGTAGCTCGTATGGTAATCTAACGGTCCGACCGTCAGATTCGTACTTAGAACTGTGTCCGTGTGCAGCGGTGATGTGAAAAGTGAATCCGATGCGACCTGGTAAACGTATCCGTTTGCGCCCAAAAGCGGCTGCCATGAGAAGGATTCCGTCAATGGGATCCCGGCGGAGTTGTTAGCAGGAAGTGAAAGCTGGGGCTTACCGAGAGGATCTTTCACTCCCCACATAATCAAGGAGACAATCATTACTGAGGGGTCAGTGATCACATGTCTCGATGTGTCGAACATATTTACAACCACAGTCCCGACGGTGCTGCCTGTGTATATCAATTTTATGCTGTCGCAGGATTGACGTGTAAGACCCATCCACCCCAGATAGAACGGATATCCCGCATCGTAAGATTCGATGAAAATGCAAAAGGTATCGATTTGCGTGGTGCCTGTAAATGGACGAAGGTCGAGACTTCTTTTACCGAGATACCTCCTACGACCGCAGTCAAAACAACCGTTGTAATCGCACAGACTCCCGACACGTGGATTTACCCAGGTAAAGGCAAATGGGAATGGAGGTGGACCGTCGTTATTGCGCTCACCCAAAACAGTATCCTCGCAGAATGTAGCCCGCGTATCCACACCAAAATCTATCGTATCGGTGTACACACCCGGATCATGCCCATAGATGGTGAAGCGAACCTGCTGACTATAGGTGATGGAACAGACTGAAATCAAACATGCCAGGACAAAAAGGGATTTCATATTCTCTTTCCTCTCGAGTTGAGCAGAGTAATTCATCTAATCGATTTGTTCGATTCCTGTAAACATTCAAAAGAACAGTGTCGAAAAATGTGAAAGAAAGAGCAGAAAATCGCAGCTGATGCGAACGTGGACAAACCCCCGGAACACACTCAAAAACCGCACGCAATATACGAAATTACTACTGCAAAATCGATGTATGATATCTTGATTTGTGATTCTTCAGAGGGCTTTACTTGAACTACGCCGGTGCCAGGATTTCTGGATGCGGTTAGTGGCTCATTTAAATGTTTGAAATCCCTACACTTACTTGATGAACACACCCTTTAAGCGGTTAGAAGTTCACCCGCAAAAGATTGTTGAGTCAAGTTTACGGTGCGCAATCTACCTTATACCCGCGTGAATGTCAATGGGGAATTACCCTACCATGCAAAATTTGGTTATCGCGCGCTGCAGGAGTGAATTGACCTGTCGAACTTACTTTTGGGTGCTCAATTGTTTCTGGGGCGAATGGTTCGGGCTCTAGCGCGGAAATCAGAAAAAGCCGTTGCATCGGCTGGCTTAAAGTTTATGCAGGCGTGGATGGAAATCTAAAGATGAGATCTCGATATGGTCGCGAGACGCATCAGATTCCGGACTCTTACAACTCTATTGTGGGGGCCACACTCGCTCGATGAAACGACTCGACGCACCCCGGGCGCGCTTTGATTTCATGGAGTGGGTCACCTCGTATATTCTTGGATTTTTCCTTACCTCCACTCATTCACGTCCGCACTCTCGCTGATGCGCGGAAAAACTGACACACGCAAGCGTGCACATCCCATTGGAATCAAGGTGATCTCTTCACGACGCTCTGAGGAACGGACAGGGCTTGTCTTTATTTCACCAATCAACCCATTCTCTTCCTGTTTCCATGCGGGGATGCGTTTGCCAACGGCTTTCAGGACAATCGGCGCATTCTCCGGCGTGAAGGGTTGAGATGCGAGTTTGTTTTTGTCTTTGACTACCTCAAATGAAGCAACCGGATTTTTTAGATCGACGATCAGGCCATAGTTCCAGGGAGTGCTCGGATATACCTCGTACGCAGGCCAAAGATCTGTCCCGCCCGTTTTCTCCCAACGCTCACCAATCTTAAGTGAATAAATCAGGGGCCCGCGATAGACGGACAATGTGTAATTATTCATTTCCCAAATCTTTACGGAGATCGCCATCGGCAACTCAAGCCGGACCATGTCACCACTCTTCCAGCTTTTCTCGAGCACGATCCATCCGACCGGGTTCTTCGACAAGGAGACAGACTTCCCATTGACCACCACGTGCGCATCGGAGCACCATCCGGGAATGCGGAGGAAGAGGGGGAACGCTACGGGTTTCTGTGTGGTGATCGTGAATTCGACGAATTCGCCGAAGGGATAATCCGTGCTTTCAGTAATCTGCACTTCTCCATCTGTACCTGCCTTGGCATGGAGAGTACTTGCAGAGTACATCACGGCCGCCAGACCGTTCCCCGGTGTTGCCATCCAGAGATGCTCCGCGTAGTACGGCCACCCGAAAGCAACGTTATGCTGGCAGCACCGGTAATCGGAGGGATCGTAATTGAACATCGCTCCATCGTTCTCGATCATCGGCGCCTTTGAACTTTTGTCGAGCTGGATCATGTTCGGAGCGGTGAGATAATGAAGCCCTTTCAAGTCGGGGGTCATGGAAGCCGGAAGCGAATTAAAGGCAATCTCTTCGCACCGGTCGGCCCAGATCGTATTTCCCGTAATCGCCGATAACATCTCGTCGCTGTGCATGAACTCGACCATAGAACAGGTTTCCGCTGCCTGACGCGGCCCGGCATATCCTGGTCGTGCCTCCTCATCCGCGCCGAACATTCCGCCCGGGACCTGGCCGTAAAGGGTCATGATCTGACTGTAATTCCGTTCAGTCGCATTGAGATGGCGAATGTCGCCGCTTTGCTGAAAATATTCGGCGGGTTCACGGAATCCCTGGCACAAGTTTACACCGTGCCACGTCGGAAGACCCCCGGTCCAATCGGCAGTGCGCTCATGGTTGATCCGCGCGAGGTCGAGAAGCCACTGATCACCAGTCTGGTTGTACAACCAGTAAATGTGATCGAGATTGTCGCCCCCGCGGATCTTCTGCCAGCTGCCTGGAAGATATTGCTCAAGCGGAATCGTCGTGAGCCAGTGAAAATATCCTTTCATCAGATCAAGGACTCTCTTGTCGCCTGTCGCATCATAATGAGTTCTCAATGCATACAGAGCCACCATGTTGGGCCAGATGTCGTGCTGCAACCGGTTGCCGCGCGGACCGAAGTAGCCGGTTGAATCGCGGTTCGAGAGCATCCCCTCGATCCACTTCGTCGCTTCATCCGTAATGCGCTTGTCGCCCAAAACGTATCCAAGGTCGATGAACCCTTTCAGCCAATAGGGAAGCTCTTCCCAGCCGTTTTGTCCCTTGCCATCCGGACTGACCCACGCGCTTCCATTGAACCGGCACCATTTGCTGATTTCTGTCAGATGACCTGTAAATCCATCCGACATCAGTTCAAGCTGCTGGCGTAACCATCCCTCCGGTCTGACCGAGCCCACGGGAAGTTTGATGAGCGCACTCGCCATCAGCGGCGCACGATTCCCCCGATAGAACATATTCGGTTTGTCGGTGGGGATTGATCCGACAACCTGTGTCTTCAGATCCTCCTGCGCATAACTCACTTGCGCCGTCAGGAGGAGAAGAATGAAAATGGCGTGAAACTTCATGACTTTTTCTCCATATCTATTAATCAATTTCATTCAGTAATGGTTTAGGTGCTAACGCACGGAAAATTTGTAGACCGTTGTCGAGGTATGCACTTCGCCCGGTTTGAGCATTACTGATGGAAATGATGGATGATTCGGCGAGTCGGGGAAGTGCTGAGTTTCAAGGCAAAATCCGTACCGATGCTTGTAGCTTCTTCCCCCTTTGCCGATGTTATGCCCATCGAGGAAATTTCCGGAATAGAACTGAACCCCTGGTTCAGTGGTGGAGACTTCCATAAGACGTCCAGTCCCTGGATCATAGACACGCGCGGCAAGAACAAGTCCTCTTCCTTCTCGCCGGAGTACAAAATTGTGATCATACCCGCGTCCGAAGTGAAGTTGCTCGTCGTTTGAATCAATTCTTGCCCCAATGGCCGTGGGCCTCGTGAAATCCATTGGGGTCCCGCGAACTTCACGCAATTCTCCTGTCGGGATCAATGTGCTGTCAACAGGGGTAAAGCGGTCAGCATTGATCATCAATTCTTCCGATAGAATGTCACCTTTTCCCGCGCCCGCAAGATTAAAGTAGGAGTGTTGGGTAAGATTCACAACCGTCGGAGAATCGGTCGTTGCCGAGTATTGAATCTTCAGTTCGTTTTGGTCCGTCACCGTATATTTCACCTTCACCGAAAGATTTCCCGGATAGCCTTCTTCGCCGTCCTTGCTGAGATATGAAAGGGTAAGAGATTGTCCGTTTTTCTCCTTGTCTTCCGCGGGTTCCCACACCATCTTATCAAATCCTTTATTCCCTCCATGCAGATGATTCGGACCGTTGTTACGTGCGAGTGTGTACTCCTTGCCGTTAAGAGAAAATTTCCCCGCTGCAATTCTGTTAGCGTATCTCCCCGCGATGCAGCCGAAGTAGGGATTGTCCTTTATGTAATCGGCGAGTGAGTCGTAGCCCAGAACCACATCGTCGATTCTACCCGATCTGTCCGGTACAAGAAGGCGGACGATGATGCCGCCGTAATTGGTGATCTGCGCTTCCATGCCGGAGGAATTTTTCAGTGTGTAGAGATAGATGCTAGTTCCGTCGGGAGTTCTTCCGAATACACTCCTCTTCATTGAGCTGTTCTGGGCTGCTGCTCCCTGTAAAGCGAGCATAAGCAAAGTACAGATCCGGAGAGATGACATGACTGAAGTGTGTGTGACCATCGTGTTTACCCTTTGTTAATCGATGAGCGGTAGCGGGAATTTACCGCGTGACCCCTTCGTGTTGGAAGAAAAGGAGAGGCGGTTGTGTGCACCCATCGTCGCTTAATGAAAAGTGATGGGCTGCAGGCGAGATCAATGCCATACTCTCCTCAAGGATTTACCTGGCTTTCCCGGCCCATTTCTTCCAGAGTGTTGGTTCACCCAGCATCTTAATAAACACTCCGCCCACAACTGACCGCGCCTGAAAGCCGACCTGTTTCGCATCGGTTGTCCAGTACCAGTCGGTGAGAGGTACGCGGCTTGGAGATTGGTTAATGAAATCGCATATCGGTGAAATCAGCTCCTGAAAGTCTGATTGAGAATGTGCAAGCGCGGCAGACCAAATGAGCCAATCGAGTTTTGTATAGTCTTTTCGATTGTCGAGGGGAAGTCCGTATCTGTTCTGCTTCGTGCGATAATAGGCGATCTCTTTGGCGGTTGCGCTATCCGGGAAGATGTTGAGCCCGAGGATCTTGTCCCAGATCAGATTATACTTTTGGCTCCAGGTTTGGGGCTTATCGAACGCGAGACGATAATGATTGCCGTCGCCGGCCATTTTCAACCACTTTGCTGCGGATTCCGTTGCGAACAGATGGTATCGCTCTGCTTCCTTCTGCTTGCCTATTTTCTCGCAGAGCGTTGAATAGGCGCCGACCGCGAGGATGGCTTTTGCAGAGAGGTTGGTATTGTGAGCGAGGTGGCCGGCAAAATCGTCAGTGCAAAGTTGATTTTCCGGGTCGAATCCTTTGGCACGAAGGTAGTCGGCCCACTTCGAAAGGAGATTCCAGTATTTTGAGACAAACTCGGTGTTTCCATCTGCTTTCGACACGGCTGCTGCCATCAACAGGAGGTTGCCGCACTCCTCGACCGGCATCTGATCTTCTGCCGTCTTTTCACCCCCGCCGTATACCTGTCCGTTGGCGAGGGGAAAGGTTCCGAGATCGTGGGGCGCAAATGGAAACCGCCATCGGGTACTCGACGCGTACGCAAAAATAGGATTGAGCGCTGCCTTTAACAATCCCGGGTTAAAGAGAAGAAAAAATGGGGAGGATGGATAGATGACATCAACAGTGCTGATGCATCCGTTGCTGAAATTCTCTTTGGGGAAGAGGAGGGGCGAACCGTCAATGTCCGCCGCCAAGGTGTGGGCCGCGAAGCATTGCCGGTATGCAAGCGATGCGATCTGCACGTACTTCTCACCACCTGCCAGTCTCAGATCGGCGGTCACGTCCTCATCGAATTGCTCACACTTCGTACGAAGGTTGTTGTAATCAGATTCGGCTTGCTTCAGAAGGTCGGAAACCTCCGCACCATCACGGCGCCAGTACGGCCTGAGCCGGCGATCAAGGAACTCAACGCAGTATTCCTCGTCGTAGGCAACAAGGACGTGTCGCTCGACCGGTTTCTTCCCGACGCGGCCGAGCTCAAATGCAATGGCAAGGACCGGCCAATCGTCGTTTGCTGATCGGGGCATGCGGAGATCGTCCTCAGAGGGAAGTTTGCCTGAAGATGAGAACGAGGATCGCGCAATCCCGTGGCCTGTGATGACGCTCGACGGTGAATTGTTTTCCGGAGCGCCAAGATGAATATAACCCCAGTCGATGCGCAGATCATCCCCCGATTTTTGCAATACTGGTTGTTCGAGCGATCCCATTCGTAACACCGTCAGGTTTGCAAGATGATGCCGGGACCAGATGACCTTTTGATCGGGAGTATTGACGACGAGTTCGGCGGTCTGATCATAGTAAATTGAAACGTCATGATTAGCCACATCGGTCGATCGAACAGACCATGTCAGGTAGGTAACTGGTCGCGACATGATCCGGAGGTCGTAAGGCAGAAGCGGCGTCATGAACGTCAGGGTGAGATGCACGCCTGCTGTATCGAATTCATAGGTCGTTCGGGTGGGGAGGACGCGCAGGCCGATCTGCGGCAAGGCAGGAACGCGCTCAGGTGAAATTCCCATGACCCGGTATGGTTTTCCGTCGATTCTGACAATGCTCACAAGTGCCTGGACCGCGCCGGTCCAATGCCGCGTCCAATCGTCAGTAAGCTTATCGCTCATCGACCAGATGCTGACATAGGGATCGAACGTGATCAACGGAACCGCAGGCGGCCGAAGTTGCGGCGGGGAGTTTCGGAGCTGATCTGTCTGACTGAAAGCCAGCGATGTAACGGTAAGGACGCCAGCCGCGCACGCAATGAGGATCTGTCGTCTTGCCCGGCGTGTTCGACGAGTGGGGGAGTCCATTGGAAAGCTACGATTGAAGATTGACTTATTTCGGACAATTGCTAAGCTGCGGCAATATATCACATCTTAGGACCACAGTCAAGGAATACCACCTGTGTTCATGATGAAAAAATTCATCCCACCCTGTTTCTGGTTGGAGCGGTCTGACGTGTCGCGCCGCCTCCTTATGACGTGATTGCTATTTGATAAACAATATCTCCTTAATGCTTATAGACGTTTTACCCGGATCAATCACATCCACAGTATCCGACCTGCAGAAATAAATCCCCGAGGGGAACGTGCTGGGATCCCCTTGAGTTTGTTTGATGCCGGCTTCTTCAATCTTGTCAGCTATTCCCAGCACGACATGACCGGGCAGGCTGTAAATTTTCAGAGAACCGTGCCCGGCTGCTGGAAGTTTATATTGGATTGCTGTGGTTATGTTAAATGGATGCGGATAATCCGCGGAGAGGAATATCTGTGGAGGGAGATTCCTTCCTTCGCTGCAGACAAATGTTACGATCAGCGAAGCGGTCGGAATATGGCAGAGGCTCTCTCCGCGGGTTGCGGCAAATAAGTATGTTCCGTCGGTTACCCGGTCAGTAATTAATCGGCTTAGTGCGATAAATTCGGCCAAACAGTTATTTCATTAAAATCATCTTCTTCACGCTCGCGAAGGTCTTGCCCGGATCCGAAACGCTTGTCGCTTCCAAGCGGTAGAAGTAAATGCCGGATGCAAAGTTGGAAGCGTTCCAGTTAAAGGATTTGTAGCCAGCTTCCTCGACGTTGTCTGAGAGAGTTTGTACCACTTGGCCCAGGACGTCGAAGATTTTCACAACGACCCTGCTTCTGGCTGGTATCTCGTACTCTATTCTCGTCGTAGGATTGAACGGATTTGGATAATTCTGAACAAGCCGGAATTCTGAGGGCAGCCCTGATTGGGAGGAATTTACGACTTTCGTGACGACACCCGCGTTTGTTAGCGTGTACAATACCCCATTCTCCAGGAGCGCATACGACGTATCTCCGTGGGAATGGATAATATCGATTTGGACAGTATCGTGTGTGACCATCGTCCAGGAGGTGCCATTGTTGGTGGACATGGAAATCCCGACGTCCGACAGGAAATTCCCGACAACCGCCGCATTGACGACGAAGATGGTTCCTTTCCTATCAACAGTAAATTTGAATACGTTTGAAGTGGGTAACGGCACATCGGTCCAGACTCCGGCGCTATGCCGATAGATCGATTGATAATTGGTGCCAAACACCTCACCCGGGGCGCCAGGCTTCATCTGGTAAAAGACGTGCACACTCGAGGGTAACCCAACTGTATCGACGGTCCAGTTGCCGCCGCTAATCGGACGGTGGAGGACCCGCGGAGAGCCAACGTATGTACCACTTACATAGATCAAACCGGCATGGTCTGTTCCGAAGGAACTAACATAGTCGAGACTCCCGGTGGGGAGACCCACAGTATCGAATATCCATTTGCCGGTGCTGTCCTGTGCATAGACAAATCCATAGTAATTAGCTCCAACGTATGAGGAACCAATATGCTCCCCGCCGCGTTCATCGACAAAAAGGATCTTTCCGGTGGTCGCTGAAATATTCATTGTATCGACAGTCCATGTCGTCCCGTTATCGGTGGATTTATAGACCGGGCCCATTGCAGAGGAATTCGGGTCGGGATTCGGGAGGGCGGTGTACAGCCGTGCGGAAGTATCCTTTAAGATCGGAAGACCGCCGAGGTATCCCGACTCGGGAAAACTCTTGTGCCAGACCGTATCAGCGCCATCCCTATAATAAATTCCAAGATCCGTGCTGACCAAAAACCTGTCAGAGTTCTTTGCAAATCCATAGAATTTGTCTGCCTGGATTCCTATGTTCGCTTCGGACCAGGAGGTTCCCTGATCAGAACTCACAAAGCGTCCAAAACTTGTGGCAGCGACAACAAGCGTGTCACCGGCAATCGCATTGATAGCTGGTGGATTGACAGTGATTGCCATGATGCCATCATCGACTCTTGTCCAGGGACCAGTACCGCCGGCAGATTTATAAACAGTGCCAGGACCACCTGTAGCGTAGATATTTCCGAACGCATCATCACCAAAGTTACTCAGGGAACGCAAACCGATACCTGCGGTATCATAATCCCAGGTGACTCCGTTATCCGTACTCAAGAGGACCCCGCTGTTGTTATTTCCAACAACAAAAATTCTGTTCCTTCTGTCGATGTACACCCCGATGAGATTTGTCGGACTCGTCAGGCTTGAGATCTTATGCCAGGCCAACGAATCAGGAGGCTGCCAAAACAGACCGTCCGTGGTGGCGCCATAAGCCTTCTGTGAAGTATCCAGAGCAATATCCCGGAAGTACACACCGGAGCCCAAACCTGCGGTATCGGTGTGCCATGTAGTCCCAGTGTCACTGGTAACAAACAGGGAACCTCCGAGCAGGTAGATTGCATCACCCTTAGCGTCAAAATATGTGAGTGAACCAGCGTTGGCAGGTTTCTTTACTTCTGTGACTGTAGGTTGCTGGCCCGGGTAATGAGAGAAATCAATGATCAAAATGGTCCCATCATTCAGAAGCACAAGGGTTGCCGATGTCGGGGGAGTCGTGCGGGTCTTTGGTCGAAGCCTGATTATACTTTTGCCCGCAGGAGGGGTAAAGACCGTGCCGCCAGTGTATCCGAGCGGGAAAATAGCAGTAGAAGCATTCACGCCCTGGGATGTTGCGCTTACGCTAATGTCAACACCAAAGTTATTCTCAACGAATGCGCTGCCGACCTCACTCCCGCCACTCAGGTTGGCTGTGAGCAAATACCACGGCTGAGCCTCGAGTACCGTAGTAATCAAGAACAGCGAGATTAATATAACAGCAGCCTCCAGCCTCCGGAGCACCAACGCATATGTTCCCATACAGCACCCTCCTAAAGAAATGAATGAAAATATTGGTGAGATTTTTTATTCAAATAAAGAACACATAACTCATCGCACTCATAGGAATGGTGAGAATCACAGATTGATCATGCTTGTGAGGTGCGGGCAACGCGTGAAGAACAAGTCCCTCTAATGATTCGTTGAATATATCAAGTTAATGTCCCTTTGTCAAGTGATCCACGCGACGTACAATAGTAGGTCTTCTGATTGGCCTGTCACTTCCTGATCAAGGAGGAATAAGAAGCCCCAAGGTCAGATTCTACGCCCTCAATGTTATCGATCGAGCTCAAAAGTGAGCAAATCGAGCACTCCCCACCATCCGGTCGCGCATGCCGCGCGGGCATCTACTCCCTTAGACTGGCGACCCCCATGCTTGTTGCCTTCCGTTCTTTGTCTCCCTGAGCCGTTTCTTTCCTGCTTCCGGAAATTCCTTACTCCATTTGTGGCATACATTGGGATCAATTCTCTCTGTCGGCTGAACTCAGCGATAATCTTTTCTCCCTTTTGCCCCTCAAGCACAATGCGGATCTTCTCATCCCCACAATATCGCATCCGAGGTTTTTATGGTAGGAATAGAAGCGCCACGCCGAGAGTTGCGATAAACGCTCCGGCTATTGCGCGCCAGGTCAAATGCTCTTTCTGAACAAAGTGCACGAGGGGGAGCATGACGATGGGAGTCGTAGCCATGATTGTCGCCGCAATACCAACCTTGGCATACTGAATTGCCATCAGACTGCTGGTCACTCCAAGGAAGGGACCGAAAATCGATCCAAGGACGGTGTACATAAGTGCTTTGGGATCGTTCCGAAGTACCTGCACCGGCTTTTTGTATCGCCCGCTAAGAATCGATACCGGCAAGAGTACGAGAAGCGAGGCAAGGATGCGAATCAACGTCGCGACAAATCCGTTGATGTTCCCTTCACGGAAGGCCATCTTGGCAAAAATCAGACCCCCGCCTTGTCCAAACGCCGCAAGCACGGCCATAACAATCCCTCCGCGAGTAACATGATGAACAATAGTGTCCTTTGTCGCTTCTTCCTTCCGTCCGAGAACAACAATACCAACTCCCGTCAGGGTGACGATGATTCCGATAACTCCCCACGGAGAAATGTTTTCTCCCAGAACGATCCGGGCGAGCACCGCGGCGACTGCCGGCGCGAGGGACATTATCAGCATGGAGATTCGCGCTCCTATGAGCTGAAATGCCTTGAAAAGAAATGTGTCACCGAGGGTGAATCCAATAAACCCACTGATGCTCAAGTATACGACCTGTGTTGCGGATAATGTGAGCTCAAACCGTGCAAGGAGGACCAGAATCACAAGGTATCCCGCAGCCATAATCAAACGCGATGTGTTGACCTGAACGGAACCAATCCGCCGGGTTGCTGCCGTAAATGCAATTGAGCTTCCCGACCAGAGGCAAGCCGTCAGAAGTGAATAGAGCTCACCGATGTATGGCATAAAGAAAAACTCTCAAGAATGCATCGCTCAAAAAGTTGCGTGAGGTTTGAAAGTACGAAATGAGATGCGGAGAAGCAATTGTCCGATTTAAATCGGCATCCGACAGTTGTGAGTCATCCGCACCTGCGACAGCGTGAGAATAGACTGCTCCTTGATTGCGATCTCTGAAAAATTCACAAAATCCTTTGAAAATATTTCATTTCACGCATTAACAAAAATTAATCGAGAAAAATCTTGCATCTCATTCGGCACTGGAGTATTATTCAAGAAGAGAAGCAGAGTAAATTCAGCTTTACATAGTCCCGTGTACGAGATCCCACGTGCGCGCTGTCACTCCCACGGCGCTTCACAACTCGTAGACGGGATTTTTTTAGCCATTCTTCTTTTGCCCACCTTAGCGATCCCAAGCGTCTGCCTGTTTACGTATCAATTGTTCGAAGAGACGCGCTACTGATACCTGGTGGATAAGAACATTGGTGAGGGCGAGTTCAAAACAGGGGAGAGGTCATTAAATGAGAATCCCGTCTACGAGCTATCCATCTCATAAACGGGATTCCGTGAAGAACGTGCCCCAGGGAAAAAAGGCGATTGAAGTTGATGAAAGAACGAGAGTTACGCTGATTTGCAGGGATATGACATTCTGAAAATCCATCTTTTGACCTGTGGCCGGAATCTCCATCTCCGTCCGCGAGATCAATTTACCCCTGGCTTTGTGGTTTAGACTTGAGATATCGGGAATGGTTTAATATGAATACCGAGGACACAATATCATACGCCTAAATCGACCTTGTATGGGCAATTTAGAGGTGCAAGTCCAAGTTGCTTCCACAAAGTTCTTCCTTGAATGGTGGCGCAGACGTAGCTGTTTATCATCCAGAGCAGTGTGTGTTGATCATCGCAGATTTAGAGCGCACTCAGATGAAGGACATCCTCATTCGTTCATGGCATGAAATGACGAGGAGGTTATGAATTGAATGGATAACTTATTCCTGGAAGAGGTCAAAATTGGTTTTTCACAGAAAAAGAAAGGCCCCAACTCTTTATCGATTGGGGCCTATAAGAGCACATTAAATCTGAACTTATCTGATCAACACCATCTTTTTTACCTGCGTAAACGTCTTCCTTGGGTCTGCAACACTTGTCGCCTGGAGGGTGTAGACATAAATGCCCGAGGAGAATGATGAGGCAACCCATTCGACCTCTTTATAGCCGGCATTCTGAATCCCATCGTGTAATAATGCAACGACTTGTCCGAGGATATTGAATACCTGAACACGAACCATACTTTGCTCCGGGATTTGATACCTGATCCTCGTTGATGGGTTGAACGGATTTGGCCAGTTTTGCTGCAGGGCGTATGAGATGGGAAGCACGGCGTTGTCATCGAGGCCGGTCAGGACCGGAACACACATCGGGCTGATATTACCGTGCACGTCTTCTGCCCGTACTGCATAATACATTTTGTCAATGACCGGGTTTTGATCGACATAGTTTGTATCAATGGTCTGCCCGATGACTTCTTCGAGTGAATCAGCAGTTCCGCGGTAGAGAATATACTCCGACAGATCTTTCTCGGAATTTTTCTGCCAGTGCATTATCACACTGCCGTTGACGAATATTGCGGCAAAATTCTGGGGCGCCTGGGGCGCAAGATTATCGACAGAGTAACCTGAAGCCGGCTCGAAAATAAAATAGATGTTCGGATCGCCCGTATGTGCGGAAACCAAAAAGGTTTCAGCGTGCAATCCGCTCTGAGATGAATCGTCCAACGTTTCCGCGGTGAAGTGGTACGAAGGCGATTGGACAGCATCAACCGTCCCCAGACAGTCATAGAATGTCCCAAGCGTATCGTTAGCAGTGAACATGCCGGATTGATTTCCATTGATCAGTCTGGGTCCTGCCGGGATTTTTCGCCAGATGCCGTAGGAAACAATCTCTGGAGAACTGCCACTGGCATCGAGGTAAACCCTGTCCCAGGATATGCGTACTTTTCCGCCCTGATCATTGGGCATGTCTGTGACAGATGTAATATAACCGGTAATGTTATGGAGTGGTTGCACCCAGGCACCGGCACCATACGTTCCCACAAAGAGATTTGTGTCAACAGCAGCTAACGAGTACACAGTCGTATTTGTCAGACCTGCATTAACCTGGCTCCAGCTGGTGCCCTCGTTCATTGATACAAAGACACCGCTCCCGAAAGTACCAGCAAAGATGTTGTTGTTGCCTACAGCCAACGATCTGACGTACAGACTTGTCAGACCTGTATTGACAGGTGTCCAGCTTGTGCCATTGTTCGTGGATAAGAAAATACCATTCATCGTTCCCGCAAAGAGGTTTGTGTTGTGGAGGGCCAAACAATATACGTTGAGGTTCGTCAGACCATTATTGACCTGTGTCCAACTTGAACCGCTGTTCGTGGAAACGCAGACTCCGCCGCCCTGAGTTGCCGCAAAGAGGTTTGTGCCGCTAAGCACCAGCGAATACACATTCAACGCCGTCAAACCGTTGTTGGCCTGTGTCCAGTTCGAACCGTCGTTCGTCGAAACATAGACGCCGCCGCCGTGGGTGGCCACAAAAATGTTTGTATCAGTGGCGAGGAGGGAGAGGACATTCCCGTTTGTTAAACCATTACTGATCTGAGTCCAGCTCGAACCGGTGTCCGTCGACAGGAAGACGCCGCTTCCATACGATCCCGCGAACAGGTTGGAGCCGCGTACGGCAAAGGCATAGATCCATTTGTTCGTCAGGCCGGCGTTGACCTGAGTCCAGTTGATGCCATTGTCCGGGGACCGGTAAACGCCGCCGTAATATGTTCCCGCAAGGATATTTGCACCCCTCACGGCAAAGGCGTTGACGATGGTACTGATCAGGCCTGTATTGACCTGGGACCAGGTCGTACCGTTGTCTGTGGAAATGAAAATACCGCTCAATGTTCCGGCAAAGATGTTTCCATCCGTCGCAGCTAAGGAATAGATATATGTCGTGGGCAAACCCGTGTTGGTCCAGCTCGTGCCAAAATTCGTGGAGAGGAAGAGGCCACCGCTGATTGTTCCGGCATAGATATTTGAGCCCCTGACGATCAATGATTTGATATTTCTCACGGTGGTGTCAAGTGCAGTCCAGTCAGAACCTTTGTTTGTGGACAAGTAGATACCCAGGTTCGTTCCGGCGAGAATGTCTGTGTCACTTATCGCAAGGGAATTAACAGTCGTTGCCGGCAAACCATTGTTGATCTGAGTCCAGTTTGTACCATTATTGGTGGATAAGAAGACACCGCCGTTGGTTCCGGCAAAGATATTTGTGTCACTTTTGGCAAGTGAATACACAGCAGTGTACGTTAACCCTGTATCCATTTGAGACCAGGTGTTGCCGTTGTTTGTGGAGAGGTAGATACCGGCGGTCGTTCCGGCGAAAATATTTGTGTCATCTATGATAAAAGAATAGACGGTTGCAGTGGTCAGACCTGTGTCGATTTGAGACCAGCTGCTGCCGTCATTTGTTGAGAGGTAAATACCTTTGGCATTAGTTCCTGCAAGAAGTTTTGTGCCATTGGTGGCTAACGACCAGATATGAGTATTGGTCAAACCCCTGTTGACCCAGCTATTCCCGTTATTTGTGGAAAGGTAGACACCTCCATAAGTACCGGCGAAAACATTTGTACCACTGAGTGCAAAACACTCTACCACACCTCCGCATGGTCCATTGGTCTGAATCCATTGTGAGTGAACGGAGTCTGTAGACAGAAATGAGAGAAGGGATGTTAAGCAAATCGTATAGAGAGTACGCATAGTGTTAACTCCTTTCTTTGACATTATCAAAGGGGTGCTGACAATTCAAAGAACGATGCTGAAAGAACTGCTGCACGCAAGTTGCGCAGGCAGCTCGCATGAGAAAGGAACTCCGCGGGTAGTCATCCGTAGATGATGCGAGAATGGTACGAAAGAATTGTGTCATTGTCAATCGCTGAGAAGGGGATGGGTGTGATCAACAGGCTCGAAACACTGCGAAATCAGATGCATGATTCGTGGTAGCGGGGGAGAGGGTCAATTCACAGACACTGGATCGAGAGTGAGTGGCGTAACCTCCAAATGGTTCCCAAATCACCAGCTGGGAACGTTTTCGGGTCGATGGTCTGCATGCTGCTTTTTGGGACAAAAAACCCCGGTTGGTCGCCGGGGTTTCGAATTTCTGAAGTGTGGAGGTTGACTATTTGATCGACACCATCTTTTTCACTTGTGTAAAGGTTTTCCCCGGATTAGAGACGCTTATTGCCTGGAGTCGGTAGAAGTAAATGCCGGATGTGAAGGATGAAGCGTTCCAGGTGAGGGATCTGTCCCCAGCCGATTCTGTTTGATTGACCGGCGTGGCGACGATTTGACCGAGGAGATTGTAAATATCTATTCTAACCCGGCTGTTTGTTGGAAGCCAGTACGTAATCGTCGTGGTAGGGTTGAATGGATTCGGATAGTTCTGACTGAGATGAAATTCCGCCGGTATCGGCTCTCCAGTGGGCGCAGAAACCCGAAGCGGCGTTCCCCCAAGTATGGGCAATTCAACATAACTCGGGTGTGTTGCATCCATAAGAATGGTGATTTCACTTCTTTTGAAAACAGGGATGACAAACGGATAATCGCCGAGCAATTTTCTGTTCGTTTGATCCAGATTTGTCAATTCAATACGAATAGAGTTCCCCGCGGTAAAGCGGTGCGCGTGCGCATTGCCGTCGGCATCGATGACGTGGAGTATCCCCGGTTGATTTCCTCTTCCTTCATAGTTTATTCTGTTCACAAAGTATTTCCGTCCGCTGGAATCCACCTCGTACACCTGCGCGTTAATCGGAAATTTATCGGCATCAGACGTAACATAGAGATGCATGCTCGGCACACCGAGCCAGTCAGCACTCTCGGGTAACGGCGGCGTTTGGAATACGATGGATTGCTGACGGAAGGAGGAATCGAACCACTCGCCCTGGAAATCATCCCAGAATGCCCAATAGAGCGTGTATGTCGAGTCACGATAGTCATTGAGCAGCATGCGGCTCGCACTCGCTGCCGGCGGAGGTGTGGCCGAAAGCGAACCATCCGCAGAGAAATAGAATTTGAACCGCGTAATTCCGTCCGGAGGCCATCCCGGAAGTGCATGCCGGGTCCATGTGAAATACCCATTGGTGTCCATTGGCAGGCTGCTGTACGCATAGGTGATATCCGGTTCACGCAGGATGCCGTTGTTCTCATCCACGAGAAATTCATCAAACCAACTTGTGATCCAGCCGAATTGATAGTTCCACTCCGACGGAATATCATCTGAATAATGTCCCCCGGTACCGATATAGAGTTTCTCCGCGTTCTTCTTTGCCCGGTAAACATTGTACGCGTTAATTCCTTCGTTCGCCCGGAAATAATGATCCTGCCACTTCCCAAACAACATCAGCGGGGTTCTTGCCAGCTCGAACGCCCGACCATCGATATCCCGGGGAGTGACAAAGGCATTGTAAAAGCTGTCATAGTCGTCGGCGATCATGTAAGCGAGGAGAGTGTCGCGGACGGGATCGAATCGAACGGTGTTGGCAGACATGAGATAGGTGAGTGTGCTGCGGTAGCAACCATTTGCGAGCATGTCGGACGCCCAATGGGGCCCAATCACGTCGGCGGTAATTGCCGCCACTGGCAGGTCATCCGCCGCTGCCCACAAGCCGTGGAGTCCCCCCTGTGACCCGCCCGTAATCCCTATCGCCCGCGGGTTCACATCCGGCAGCATGCCGACATAGTTCACAATTACTCTGAGGTCGTCCCTTTCCTTCCAGGACATGATTGTTGATAACCCCTGGGAGTTCCCATGTCCCCGCACGGAATAGGTAAATGTCAGATATCCCATGTGAGCGTATGCCTGAGCCGAGGCATCAGTCTCCTCCTTGCTCATCGCAAAGCCGTGGATAAAAATGATTGCAGGAAATCCGGAGTGAGGCGGGGTGATTGTAGGTACATAATACGTCGCGTCAAGCAGAATTCCGTCAGATGCCGCTACAGCGACTTCATGCTTTGTCTGCGCAAGAGCGCAGGAGGAGATCATAAAGAGTGCGATTCCGACGATCATTGACCCGGTGAAGTGACGCATGCACTTCGTTTTCTCCACACCACACCGTATATATGGAAGAATTATTTCCTCAACAGTCCGCATTTAAAATCTTGTTCTCCGTAAAATCCTCCGTTCGTTCGAGGCGATCCGGGGTAATTTGGCCCTACACATCCAACCAATAATGGAAATAATTGGGACCTGGATATTGATTCGGATCAAACCGAGAGTATTTTACCCGCTTATTTATTTAATGCGTCCTGTGCCGGGACGATCTCACAGATTCCTGTTCCAGAAGTCCAGCATGAGATGATGCAGATGCTTGCTTCCTGCCATGTCACCCACACCGTGTCCCCGCATGGGATACACCATCAACTCGAACAGCTTGTCTGCGTCGATGAGTTCATCTATGAAGCGCCAGATATTCTGGATATGGACATTATCGTCGTGTGAGCCGTGAATGAGAAGAAGCTTTCCGTGGAGATCCTTTGCGTACTTCAGGAGTGAGTATTGTTCATAGCCATCGCGGTTTTCGTTCTCAGTTTTCATGATCGCTTCACCCCATTTCGAGTCGTAGAAGCGAAAATCCGTCACTGTGCCGCCGGCAATGCCCGCCTTGAACTCGGTCGACCGGGTCATAGCCATCACGGTGTTAGAACCACCGCCGCTCCATCCCCAGATGCCGATCCGGCTGGGGTCAACGTATGGTTGTTGTTTCATCCAGCGTACTGCGTCTACCAGATCGTTGAGTTCAACTTCACCCAGGGTTCTCTTGAGAATGAGATTCTCTAGTTTCTTGCTGATCGCAGTAGCAGCGCGATTGTCTACCGTCATGCAGATGTAGCCGTTATTCAGCAGGACATTTTCCCAGATTGAGCCATACTGAAACGAATTGGAGACTTGAGGAGCAGAGGGGCCGCCGTATACTGATACGATGACCGGATATTTCTTGTTTGGGTCAAGCTCTTTCGGCTTGGTAATCGATACAGGGACTTGAAATCCATCCCTCGCGGGAACGTGTGTTAGTTCGGCGTACTGAATGTCGAATGTCCTGAAACCCGCCGGATCGGACTCGGCAAGCTTGAGAATCTCTGACCCATCTGATTTATAAAGTGCTAGCGAGGGAGGCGTGGAAATATTAGAATAGCGGTCAAAATAATAGTGGGCATCAGGACTCATTGTGATGGCATGCGTTCCTTCCGCGTCTGTCAGTCGTTTCATATCGCTGCCGTCCATCCTGATCCGATAAAGATGCTTTTCGAGGGAGGACTTTTCAAGAGCGGTAAAATAGATCCATCCATTTTTTTCATCGATCCCGGTGACTCCTTTTTGAACCCAGAACACCCCACCCCCGGAAGAACGGATGGACCAATCGCCCTTCGTGATCTGGTTGACCAATTTGCCGTCCATCGTGAAACGGTAGAGATGATTATATCCATCCCGTTCCGATGAGATGATGAAGTGCTTTCCATCCTTCAAAAAATAAAGATCGTCCGATATATTCACCCATCCCTCATCCGTATCCCTTAGCACATGTCTGGCTGTCCCCGTCGAACACTCCGCCAGGTAAAAATCGAGGTCGGTTTGCAGGCGATTCATCGTCCGAACGCAGAGGGTTTTATTGTCCGGCAGCCAGTCGAAGCGGATGATATATTCATAGGCTCCTGGATCGATCTTTACCCATGTCGTCTTATCCGAACCAACCTCCGTTATGCCCACACGGACGCGGGGATTTTTCTCTCCGACCTTCGGATAACGCTGGGTTGTCATTGTGGGTGTCCATGGTGTGTCGTTAATATAGTGCTGGACGCTGACGCCCGATTCATCTGTTTGCAAAAACGCAATCCATTTGGAATCCGGCGACCAGCGGTATCCTGCGTCCGACCGGCCGAATATTTCTTCCCAGTAAACCCATGAAAGTGTTCCGTTCAGCAATGAATCATTCCCATCAGAAGTGAGACGCGTTTCCTTTTTATCCGGGATACTGTACACGTAGAGATCGTGACCGCGAACAAACGCAAGCTTGTTACCGTCCGGTGAAAAATTGACTGACTTTTCCGCCTCCTTGGTATCGGTGACCCGTGTAAATTCGGCGGCTGGGATATCGAGCAGAAAAATGTCTCCCTTGATAAGGTAGTATCCATATCTTCCCGTTGGCGAGATCTGGCTTGGGGCTGGAGAAAACCGCGGCGGCTTTCCTTCCGGGAAAAGACCGGCAAGACTTTCTTTTGCTTTCTTCCTGTCCAGAAATTGCGTCCGCTCTCCGCTGGCCGGATCCAGACTTTCTAAGGTCCTTACCGAGTCTGGCTTGCGGGTATCATAGATGATAGCAGTGTTATTGGCCAACCACCAGGTGCGGGGTGTGGAAAATGCCTGGAGAAGGGTCGAGTCGTTCATGTTATCAAGAGTGAGCTGCTGCTTCTCCTGACAGAAGAGGATGTCCGCCACGGAAAGAAGTATGGCGACGATAAAGAAAAGAGGAAGAGGTCTATGTATCTTCTTCATTGGATTGATTCCTTCATTAAAATGAATGATGAGAACGGTGCTTCAGCTTGCCGAACGATGGAACCATCGTCTTGATTATACACTCAATGGGCAGGTAACTGGCCATCGGCATTTGTGGAGGTTTCCGGACTGAATATATCTTTCCTTTGAGTGATTATCAAGATTTGTATTTGCATCTCCTGAGCAGGATCATACTAATACTTACAGAAGTTGGACATCCTTCGCAATGTTCGTTGAGGTAGAACCAGAAGACCGTGGCTTCATGGAGTGAAGAAAACCATAAATGCTTCGAGGGAAGTCGCGGGCACCTGCCGTGGGGTTTGAAGGGGCAGACATTTGACACAACGTTATCAACTCATGGGGCGCTCATCTTCTGCATCGCACTCTCGAGGGAGGGATGAACTTCAAATATCCTGTTGAGTTCTGTAATGACGAGGAGCTCCTGAACGTGCATCCCGACGTTCGCAAGCCGGAGATCGCCTCCGACTTTGCGGAGAGTGGTCAACGCACATACAAGTGAGCCCAAACCGCAGCTGTTTATATGTATGACTCTGCCGAGGTCAATCACCACATGTCTTTTTCCCTCATCCGCGAGCGCATGGATCTTCTTCCGGAACGTTTCATGATCCGCTTCGCTTAAGAAATCTCCCTCGAACCGCACCACACAAACGCCTTTAACCGTGTTGATGCTGATCTTCATAATTCCTCCGTTGTTGAACACCTCATTTAGATTCGAAGCAGTCACTACATCATGCTCATTTTTCCACTACGATGAGAATCCCCACGCGACTTTTCCAGAATTATAGATTGTTCTAATGTTCGTCTGAATATCGATATTCTCTCTGCAGCAAGGTCCTGCCTTCGATTGATCTATACGGACACCCTTGTGAGAATGTCTTTTCAGAATGATTACAAGGAACGATGTTGGAAAGGCTACCGCACACTCTACAGCATGCAGCACACTTCAGAAACAATCTCCCGGGGTAGTCATCCGAAGATGATGTCGGAATGATACAAAAGAATCATAAGATTGTCAAACGGCGGGAATGAGGCGGCCAAATCGTTCTAAATTCGCACCTCCTGACCGCAATTCTGTAATTTGTGCCTTGGTGTACCCGCCACGTGGGTTCATTCTAGCCTGATTCATTCACTGTGAATCGTCACATATCAATCCACATTCGTCATTCCCGGGACCTCCACAAATCATGGCTTTGCAGGAATGTTCAGACGGTCGTTGGTTACTCCAAATCCAAGCTTAGATTTTCTTTCTCGATATCCTTGAAGTATTTTACGGTGCCAACGCGAAGCTCCATGGTTGCCTCTTCATCACAGACGATAATACCGTGCTTGTGCAACTGGAGCATCGAAACTGTCCAGAAATGGTTCACCCCTTCTTCAACACACTGCCTCAATGCCCTCGCTTTTCCGTAACCACTGATGAGAATCATGACCTCGTCAGCATCCATGACTGTTCCTACACCCACCGTCAGCGCTGTCTTCGGAACCTTATTTATATCGTTTCCGAAGAACCGCGAGTTGGCCTCAATCGTGGGGTATGTGAGAGTCTTAATGCGAGTGCGTGACGTCAATGATGATCCCGGTTCGTTAAATGCGATGTGACCGTCAGCTCCGATTCCGCCCATGAAAAGGCGAATGCCCCCCACCGACCGTATTTTTTCTTCGTATCGCATGCATTCCTGTTCCAGGTCGGAAGCATTGCCATTGAGAATATTGATGTTCCCGGCAGGAATATCGATATGCTGAAAAAGATGTTTGTGCATGAAGAAGTGATAGCTTTCGGGGTGCGTTTCGGGCAGGCCGATATATTCATCCATGTTGAATGTGATAACATTCTTAAACGATACTTTCCCCTGTTTATAAAATCTGACAAGTTGCTCATATGTACCGACCGGTGTGCTCCCGGTCGGAAGTCCCAGGACAAATGGTCGCTTAGTATTCGACTCCGTTTTATTGAATCGATTGATGCTATTGACAATGTAAATCGCAGCCCATCTGCTCATTGCCTCTACGCTAGGCTGAATAATGATTCGCATTGGGGAAGTCTCCTTCGCGGTCGTTGTTTTAAGGTTGATTCAAAAATTACCGAAGTGCAATTGGACTGAATTGCAACAAGGATAAGCTTCATCTAGCCCATAACGACTATAACGTTGTTTTCAGAGCCGTGCGGTTGCGGCGGAATCAGGCCGGTATGGGGTTTGCCGTTGAGTGTAATTGTTTTCACTCCTTTCTCAACACCATCAGGGTTTTTAACCGTAATGTTATACATCGCCCCCCGCCATTGTCGCTTTACTTCAAATTCCCTCCACTGGCCCGGGATGCAGGGATCTATCAACAATCCGGCATATGACGGGCGAATTCCGAGGATCCATTTCGTTGCGGCTGTATAGTTCCATCCAGCGCTGCCTGTCAACCATGGATGGCGGGCTCTGCCGTGGGCAGTGTGATCCTTCCCCATGATGAACTGACAATAGGAGTATGGTTCTGCTTCGCGGATTTCAATCATATCATTTTGATTGTAGGGCAAAAGGGCATCGTAAAGTTTCATTGCGAGCGTGCCCCTTCCGAGTTTGCATTCGGCGATCATTGCCCATGGATTCGGGTGACTGAAAATAGCTCCGTTCTCTTTGATGCCGCGATACACGCGGGTGACATATCCGATATCGTCGTTCGGTTTCGTATATGAGGGCCAGTTAAGGTGAATACCATAGGGCGAGGCGAGATATTTATGAATGGCATCAAGAGCACTTCTGGCGTGTTCCGGCGGGGCGGCTTCCGAATATGCTGCCCAGCTGTTACTCTCAAGAAAGATTTTGCCTTCCTCGTTTGCCTTTACGCCGATCTTGATGCCGGCACGCGTCACTCCGCGAGCGTACCATTCTCCATCCCACAGCTCGCGTTCGCAGGACGCGCGTACACGGTTCGCAATTTCGCTGTATTTTTTTACGTCGTCTTCCCGTCCGAGGTACTGTGCAGCCTGCACAAAATACCGAAGCGCCCAGTAATGCATAAACGATGCCATCGCACTCTGGCCTCCACCAAGGTTCAAACAATCGTTCCAGTCCGCCCGCAAACCCAGACAGATCCCGTTTGAACCGACCTGCTCAGCGGAAAAATCGAGCGATCGTTTGAGATGTTCATAGACAGTCGCTTCTCCCTTATCGGCAAAGGGAATGATTGTGTCGAAGAACTTGTCATCGCCCGTTTCCTGCACATACTCGCACACCGAAGCAATGATCCAGAGCGCATCATCTGAGCAAACATCTTCCATCCCATGAATAATATCGGCAGGGTTGGGAGTAGGTACGACTGTCGGCAATTTTACTCCGGGAAGTCTTTCTTTCTTCGGCTTGAACACCTCCGGATCGAAGAGATGGAGGCCATATCCTTTACTGACCTGCCCGTGCAGGAGTTCTTCCATTCGTTCACGGCATTTATCGGGGTTTGTATGAGGAACTGCCATAACATCCTGGGAAGTATCGCGGTATCCCAATCCTGTTCGCCCGCCCACTTCTATAAAAGAAGCGAATCGGGACCAGACGACACATGTCTCTGCCTGGAGGAGAGTCCACGTATTGATCATTGTGTCCAATCCCTTGTTTGGTGTTTTGCACTGGAAAACATCGAGTTTCTTTTGCCAGTACGATTGCAGGTCACCGAAGGCCTGATCGACGGATTTCAAATCCGAATACTTTTTCCTCATCTCCCTTCCCTTCGTCCGATTGCCTACCCCAAGCATGAACACGAGGCGGTCTTCTTCTCCGTCGGCGAGTTTCAATTGCCTATGAAGCGCTCCGCAATGATTGCCGCCAAGCTCGGAAGAGCCCGAGCATATTCCTTTTTCAACGGCGAGAGGATTCGATTCTGTTCTATAGTTCCCGAGAAATTTATCCCGCAGACAATCGAAGGAATCCGGCTGGAAGCTTGCCGTAAAGTAGTGGAAGGTCCATGGCTCATAAAAAAAGTCGTATTCGATGACCCCGTCCGCATAGTTGGAGCCGCTGGCGTAGAGTGACATCTGGAGGTTCTGGTTATCAATTTCAATGTGATGATACGAGAATTCACAATAGGCAAACACCGAGAGCTTTCGCGGCCTGCCGCTTGTGTTTCTCACTGTGACATCCCAGAGTTCAACATCGTCGGGGATCGGAATAAAGAGAGTCTGTTCGGCCTCGATTCCGTTGTAGGCACAGTTGAATTTTGAATACGACAGGCCATGGCGGCATTCATATCTGGCTTTTTGCAGATCTTTTCCGACCGGCTGCCATGATATAGACCAGTATTCACCCGTTTCATCATCCCGGATATAAACATAGTGGCCCGGACGATCGAGCGGTACCCCATTTTGCCGGAAACGGGTGATGCGGTGGTGTTCGGCAGTCTTGTAGAATGAATATCCACCGGCATTGTGAGAAATTACCGTGCACATGTCCTTGACACCGAGGTAGTTTGTCCAGGAAACGGGGATATCGGGACGATCAATGAAGTATTCCCGATGATCATTATCGAAGTGTCCGTACCGCATAATTTCTCCTTTTACTGTGTTCGCCTCATAATTACTTGGGCACAGATGCTCTGAACGTTGAATCGATGACATCGAGCAGTGGTGTGCTGCCGTCTGGCAAGAAATCTCCTGTGATCTCCCAGATGATGAGACCGCACGCATGGTTGTCGATCACGTACTGAGCTTTGTAACGAACTGATTCCTCGTCGTCATACGATATAAATGTTTTCCACGATGAGCTTACCAAATATGGAACTTTTGCACGGTCATCCCACATCCTTGAAAACTTGTCCCGGCATGCAACAATATCATAATAGAAACAATCGCCGTCGGGGAAATGGACGGTATCAACGCCCTTGTGATGGGCATACAGCCCGACGCAATCCGCGTACGTGCGGCCATAGAACGGGACGCCCAGGTTAATCTTCGAAGCCGGCAGATTATAGGTCTTGTTGAACAATCTGAAGGCGGCGTCGACATTGCGGTCGGTGTCGATTGCATTCGGTGCATATAACGGTGCGTTGTGACCGCTCAACGAATCCCATTGGCCGCTGAGGTCATACGTCATCACGTTAAGCATGTCGAGCAGTTGAGTCACCTTCTGGATCTCATAATTTTTCATCCGGCTCTCCTGTGCAGGGAGAGCGGCGGTGAGAAGGTAGTGTCTGTTCGTTTGACTTCCGAACAGATCAAGACTATCTCTTGTCAACTGCAGGAGAAATGTGTAATTGTACTTGTCGTCCGGAGTTCCCTTATGATCGGAGAAGCAAGGGAATTCCCAATCGACATCAATCCCATCAAATCCGTATTTTTGTAACTGCTCGATGCACGAATGGGCGAATACAGCCCGAGTGGCCTGACTCGCGGCAACCTGGGGGAAATTGTAGGAATCATCCCAGCCACCGACAGACAATAGAACTTTCACTCCGTTTCGGTGTGCCAGCTCCACCAATGCAGAACCGGATTTATATGTTCCGTTCAAAGTATCGCGCTCGCCGTTCAGGATGAGATCATCTCCTATTGAATCACGGCCGGCAAGGTGACCATCAGCCTGAGGATAGAAAAATGCATAATCAATGATGGTGAGCTTCTTGTAGGGTATTCTGGCCGGAGTCATTGTTGTGGTCCCTGATTTCCATTTCCAGGATGGATAGTAGCCGATGATTTCTTTTTGTTGTGTCATTGCCGGAAGCGTGACCCCGACACTGAAAAGAACATAGAACCACAGGTATACGTGTTTCATGGAATTCCTCACAATGTTTACTGAGTTTCGTGTCCTGATGCTGCGGTCTCTGTTTCCCGGAATGGGACAAACCATGTCACAAGGAACGACGGGATCGTTGCGAATACGACATAGATGAAGAAATGTTTATAGCCGAGAAAATCGCTCAGATACCCGCTCCACATTGAGGGAATCATATTTCCCAGAAACATTAACGCGGTCGCAAATGCGTAATGTGCCATCTTATACGGTCCCGGGGCAATTTGCTGCATCATAAAGAGAGTCAACCCTACGAAGCCGAAGCCGTAACCGAAATATTCGAAGGTTACTGCAGAGCCAATTACCCAGAAGTTTGTCGGCTGCGTTAACGCAAGGAATGTATATACCGTAAAAGGAATATTAAAGAAGCAGCATAGAATGAACAGTGACTTCTTCAGACTCCTCTTGGCCACAAAATATCCTGCAAGGAGTGAACCGAGGACATAGGCAATTGGACCAAAGGTGCCATAAAAGATCCCCACGTCTGATGTTGAAAGTCCCAGACCTCCGGCTTCGCGGGCTCCGCGGAGGAATAACGGCACGATTTTAATGGCCTGTCCTTCCGCGAAGCGATAGAGCACCAGGAACACGATCCCCCACCATATATACTTCTTCTGAAAAAAGGTTTTGACAATTTCCCCAAACCCTGCAAATGTTTCCTGGATCCCTGCTACATGCCTGGATGTTCCGCCGGATGGGAGAACGAAGAAATGGTAGGCGCTTAATACAAGGAGAATTGCGCCAAAGATTCCGGTCACGATTCTCCAGGCCGGTACGATTCCGAGTTGTTTCTCGAGCTGGCCGGCAACGTAGACCAAAACACCTTGTGAGAGAACGCGTGCAATGTTGTAACAGGCACCTTGCCAGCCAACATACTCGGCTTGCTGCTGATCGGATAGGACATTGATGTAAATCCCGTCGGCGGCGATGTCATGCGTCGCTGAAATAAATGCAATGATAAAAAAGAGAACGATTGAGTAATCAAAGTAATTCGGAGAACTGAGCAAAAACGACATCAGGGCAAATGAGACCCCGCCCGCCAACTGGGTCCCGATCACCCAATGTTTCTTCGTTTTGAACATTTCAAGCAGCGGCCCCCATACCGGCTTTAGCATCCAGGGCCAGGAAGCCAGCGCTGTGAAAAATGCTATCTGGGAATCCGGCAGCCCCATGCTCTTATACATGAGGACAGAGACGATCATCACCGCAACGTTGGGTAACCCTTCGGCAAAATATACTGTCGGCACCCAGAATGCCGGATGTGTTTTCTTAGTTTCGTGTTGCATCACTTTTTGGTCCCTTTCCTTCACTTTAGAGTGGCACTAAACCGGGGAGCGCATGGGAACCCGGGTGTCGTTTTTTTTTGATCCTCTCCAAATGATCTGCCACCGACACATATTGTTCCGATATGCTGGACGAGGATCATCATTATGTGGATTGAAACGCTTTTGATGAAATCACGTTGAGGGAGGGCCAGGATTAATTGACTGCAGGGGTGACGCTTCCGTCAGGGTCTCGAGCTCGCGAACTTTCTGGTAGAAGGAGGGAAGATCCATTTCCTTGAGATAGATGAGCCCATGCGCCGCACGCAATCTGGGGTGCCGATGTGTGAGAAAATAGTCTTTCCCGAGGCAGGTTTTGACCATGGCATACTGTTCGACATGAATCCTCTGTGCAAGTTCCGAAAAGGGGCCGTCGTGTTCGTAGCTCGGGAATGATGCTGCGCGCTGTGAACCGAAACAGGTCATGAACGATGTATGCATCAACGACAGCGTGTTCAAAGAGACAGGGACATAGAGGTTGGCTTCCGCAGGGTTGAACCGGCACCAGATGTTCCGGTATCCCAGAATCCGAATTGAAGAATCCCCGCTCTCTTTCTCGTACATCCGCAGTGCCTCGGCGACTGCCTGCAACGCTTTGTAATGGGTGTCCGGTCCGCTTCCCTCAGGGTCGAATGCGACCGAGACGACGTTCGGTTTGACTTTTCTGAAGAGACGAAGAATCGGAAGAACATCCCTGTTCCTCTCCGGTTCTTCGGAAAAAATATCTCCTTGGTAAAAACCGAGGCGGAACGCATGGATGGCCGATGCTTCGATGCCAAAATATGCCCAGAGAAGCTCGACCTCAAACTCGCGGATTGTTCCTTTCAATAGCTGAATATCCGGTGGATCTTTTGCTCCGGGATACTGAGTTACCGCATACTCCTCGAGTTCCTTTACCCTCAGGCTCAGGACTTTCATGTCTGTTGTACGGTAAACCTCCACGAGGCATCGCATTAACCGACGAGCCTGGGCTTCATCTTCCTTTTCCTGACTGTGCGATGCTACGCCGTCGAGATAGAGGTAGACGTCCTGCATGCGTTTGCTAGTGTCGCTTGGGTCGAAATATCCTTCGGCCAGAAGGGCGGAAAACTCATCAGTGTGAAGATACAATTCAAGCTTACGGAGAATTGTAAGGATATAACCGTTCGACACCGACGTGAACCCCGAGGTGAATGTGGCAAAGAAATGCTGGTTGTTTGGGTCGCGTACGAGATGATAGAGATATGGCTGGTAGCCCAGCATAATGTCGTCGTGATGAGGCTCTGTATGGAGGTACGTCATGGACCTTGACTGCCCGACTCCCTTCTCAAGTTTCTTCACGATTCGTTCAAGGGCAGCATCGCAAAGTTCTCTGTGTGGTCTCCCTGTCTTCTTGAGGAGCTGAGCTGCAAAACGGTCCGCGTTAAAGTCATCCTGGGTCAACTCGCGAAGGGACTTCTTCCGCGAAAGCGACAAAGAGACTACAATTTCATCAGCTCGCTCCGTTTCAATATCCTTCGCATTGCACAAATCTTCATAACGTCGCTCTGTCAACAAGCTGGCCGCCCCTTTTGTCAGGTAAAACCGCGCATGCTGCAGCCCTTGAAGGGCAGAAGCAGGGAATTGAGGGTTCTTGTTTTCTTCGATCGCCTGTTGAACAACGCGGGCTTTCGTCTCGCCGGCGGCCATAATGATGGCCGTGACAGAAGGATTATATGTTATGGTTGCTAGCCCGATGGTTAGAACAAGCCGGTTCCTGGAAATTTCGATTCCGCCGAGATCTGTTGCGGCAGCCGCCTGTGTTTCGTAGTTTGTCCCCGTCAAACGGGTAACAGAGTAAAAGCTTGAACCCCGGACGTTGAACGCAATATGCCCATCGGGACCGATTCCGCCAAGAAAAAATCCTATGCCGCCCAGCGACCGGATCGCTGATTCATACTCCATACAAAACACATCCACCCGGTTGATTACTTCCTTCTGAAGGCGTTCCAGTTCACTCCGCGTATGCCTGACGCGGAGCGAAAGATCGACAATGCTCTCCGGGAATATCTCCTGCATGGTTTTCCCGCGCGGCAATCCCAGCGACGTTGCATTGATAAGGAGACACTTGTCCCGCGTTAGCCCGAAGC
>JAWOMQ010000117.1:0-3346 GCA_033852415.1 Bacteroidota bacterium | reverse complement strand
TTGGCTGATCCTGATCTGGAACGAGAAATCGTTCGCATAGCCAGAGCGGTACCCGGCGTTTCCGAGGTCAATACTGACATCGAGCCGCCGCCAATCGAATATATGCACCCCTAACAGCTGTTCAGCGGCACGCTCCAAAACTGTTTGCCATCGCTCTTGCAGCAGTCGAATGATCGCACCGTGGCGGCACGGTCACACAGCGATAGTCTTTGATTCCCAGCAAAATTATCTCTAATTTGTTTGAGATTTCTTTTATGCTATCGTCTTTCAGTCGTATGACGAATGTCCAGTCGCAGATAAAATTGCGCGATGATTCCTACATGGAACTCGCGCTGGCAGAAGCCAGAGAGGCAGGGGCCAGAGGGGAAGTGCCGGTGGGGGCTATCGTCGTTCGAGGTGATCAAGTCGTTGGGCGAGGTTTTAATAGGAGAGAGGAACTCCAGGACCCTTTGAGTCATGCCGAGCTCTTTGCTATCCAGCAGGCCGCGAAACACATTCAAAGCTGGCGTCTGGCGGAATGTGAACTCTACGTAACGATGGAGCCCTGCATCATGTGTGTCGGCGCCATACTGCAAGCGCGCATTCGACGTTTGGTGTTCGGCTGCCTGGACGCGAAGGCCGGAGCGGTCGAGTCGCTATACCGCCTCTGCGACGATCAGCGATTAAATCATCGGTTGCCGGTGAGCGGCCGGGTATTAGCGCGGCGTTGTGCGCTGTTGCTGGAAGAGTTTTTCTCCGAGCTGAGGGTTAAGAAAAAACAAGTTCATGATGCGGAGAGGTGGCGGAGCCCATGCGACCACGATCCGTTGGGCAAGGATGGCGGCTGAAAGGCGACGGTCTCTCCCTTCAGTTAAATCGCTGTTCCAATTCTTGTCCTTCAGCCCATGCCATCTTTGATGGCGTTACCCATTCGAGGCTGCGGCGCTTTTCACCCATCAATTCTCGCCGAAAAGCTCGACTGGAATTGTAAGGCCTTTGTTACACAGAAATTGCGGACGCTGGAGCAATCTGCTAGGTATGCGAAATAACGCGGAGAGGTGGCCGAGCCCGGTTGAAGGCGCTTGACTCGAAATCAAGTTCACCCTCTGGGTGACGGGGGTTCGAATCCCTCCCTCTCCGCCAGTTCCTAACAACCTGAATTGGCATCGAGCTTTCCCTGTTTCTTGGCTCCCAATCAAAAGCCTGTGCAGTAAAAATCAAGTTTCCCCGGACCGGCTTACCGTCCTTGTCGTACCCGATGACCCTTGCTTTTGCTGCCAGGTGAGGTGAACGGATCAGCGCGTCCACGATGTACCATTCGCCCAGTCAATCCTATTTCCCCGAATCTCTCCGCGTAATCCGCCCTCCCAGTCAAGAGCGCGGACACCGTCGCGATCATACACAAGCCGACTGGTGCCGCCACGTTCGTTCCTCGCTTCAAAACCGTCACGCGTAGAGACGATCTCGCAAGGGTGACCATCTTTGTACCACCTGCCGGCCAAATTCCCTCGGCCCTCTCTTCGGTCTCCTCGGTTCTCCTCTCTTCTTTCCTCTCCTCGCCCTTTTTCCCGGTATTCGTCCCTTCTTTCGTCGTCTCGCCGCCTTTCTTGGGCAGAAGTTGCAGAAGGGACAGTTAACACCATGGTCAATATTGTCATCAACAACCAGAAATAATTTTTGTTATTCATAGTGACTTACCCCTTTCTTTACACGCTCACCAGGGCGATTTCTCGCTACCCACGCGGTCGTATATATCACAAAATGTGATTTGTAAGCGTGATTATTTGCTGTGCCGGCTTTCGCTTCGGTGGTCCTTTTGCGCGTTCTCAGAGGATAGGGAAGCTACTTTGTCTTTTGTGTTTTCCGCTGCATTGCTGTTTTGTCCTTGATTAACGCCATGTCGGGTTGATACTCGCTGAGTTGTTTAAGGACTTCAGTCTAATTTTCCAGGACTATTTAACTGCGATACGTAAGCCCTTGCTGAAGTTGCCAGAGCTTGACCAGCTATTCGGATCACTACTCCCTTGGTTCATCGAGAAGTCCGCTATCACGGTCGGAGTTGCACGACTGTTTAACAATTCCCATTAAATCCGCTGCTCTATGACGTTTGGACGCTCGCGCTGGCGTAGGCTTTCTTTGCTCGTGGCGGGACTTCACCAATGTTGTCAAGATTTGTGAACGTTTGACACCCATTGTCAATGTGAGGTATGAGAAGTAGGATGAATTCACGTCCCGGCGACTAACCTCAAGGATGAGTTCCGCCTGCGCGTGTTTTCTTCTTTGACAATTCTAAAGGTGGAACAATGCTCGTAATAGAAAATTCATATCTAACGCGTCTACTGGGCAGACGAAACCACCGATCTCCAAGATCTCGAATGACCTAGCGGAGGAGTTATCTTCTCAGGGAACACCTATGGGAAATATTCCGTTCTACAGTTGGAATAATATTAAAAATACCGATTCAACAGACGGATTGACTGTCCGATCGGACAACCCCGTGCTGCGGAAAGTGATGGAAGCACGTCGAACGCAGTTTCGGCATCTGCAGGATCAAGATTCCTATTGGCTGGAGCGAATTGTAACGCGTTCGCGTGTTCTTATTATCGAAGGGATTTCGGGGTCTGGCAAAGACACGTTTCAGGCTTATTTAAAAGAGAAGCTCAGGACGCGAGATGTGTACGAGTATTCCGAGGGTGAACTATTGCAATCGTGGAAGCAATTGCACATTGAAGGTGTATCCAAATTGCGCGTTAAATTTATGAAGCTTTTCGCGACCTATCTTAAAGAGATCATTGGTCAAGACAAGAACGCCGTTTTTCTTCTGAACAGATTCCATTTGTCTACGTACGTGTCAGTAATTGCTAGGCAGCCGAAACTTGAACGAGAATACAATGAGGTCGTCAAGGTTTTGAGAACACTGCCTGTTCATATGTTCATTTTGCAATTGGACGAGAAGGAGATTGAGGAAAGAGGTTCGCATCCAGAGAGGGGGACCCCGTGGCTAAAGCATCAGGAACGGGTAGTGAAAAAGGAAGGTTTTCCTGATGCCTTGGGTAGGCATATTTGGCAACAAGCACTAATATTGGACGCGGCAGAAAAACAACAGATACCGTACTCGATAATAAAGTTCCCCTCTTCACCTGATATTGAAGCCGGTATAATTCGTACCCCAGAAACGCCAAGCAATTTTACTCGTGGCGTGCGGAGAAATTTTGCTGGTACAAAAATTCCCCGGAGAAGGCAACGTGTTCCTCAGCCTCTTGCGGAAGATAGTTAGCCAGCGTCGTTTTGAGGAGAGACCTCTTGTCGGTTTCTCTAGGTGAAGACAAGCGGAGACGTGATGATAGCAACTGACAAATTTGTGTTT
>JAWOMQ010000058.1:0-16647 GCA_033852415.1 Bacteroidota bacterium | reverse complement strand
ATTCTTGCAAGTTCCTTGTAGTTGGTCTTCAGGTAGAAGTTGCGTGTGTGCTCATACTTGGGTTGTGAGGATGTCTCAGCGATCAGGAGGTTCCCGCCCCGTGCACGGACGGTCTGTTCCGCATGTTCGAGCAGCTGTCTGCCTATTCCACGATGATGCGCGGATGGTTTCACGGCAATCCAGTATAGATCATAGGTCGATATCGTAAGCGGAGTGGGACCGATGCAGTAGTAACCGAGCACATCCTCCCCATCAGCCGCCGTTTGGACAACGTAATCCGTCGATGGAGGATCAGCAAGCGCCGCGTCAATAAGCTCGAGGGCAACCGCAATCTCCGCACTGGTGAAGACCTGCGTGTCTTCCAGGATACGTTTGAGTGGTTTACGGTCATTTGGAATGATCGGCCGGATATCGATCAGGGTATCCGTTCGAGGGCACATTCTATTATCTTGCCGATAAGTTGTTCAAAGGAGTAGCCGTAGGTCTTTCCAGACCTTGCGAACCCTGCATCATCTGAAATATCCGGATTCGGGTTAACTTCCAGAATATAGGGTTTGTGATCCTTGCTCAGCCTGAAATCAATGCGAGCGTAGTCACGACATCCGAGAATCTGGTATGCCTTAAGGGCCATTTCTTTGATTGAAGCTTCGAGCGCCTGGGGAAGCGGAGCCGGGCACACCCCTCGGGTGTGCTCGTATTCAAGAGTGCCTTTCATCCATTTGGCATTGTAGCTGATAATACGGTGGTATTGTGCGGGAAGGGTCGACATATCGATCTCAGATATCGGGAAAACGGTCGGCTTTTTGTTCCCGAGGATTGCGACATTCAATTCTCGCCCGTCTATATACTCCTCAACGAGTGCCGGTTGATCAAACTGGCGCAAAATGTACCGAACCCTTTTCTTCAGTTCCTCGACCGTACCGACAATCGATTTCGAGTCGATACCGATGCTCGCATCTTCGCGCGATGGCTTGACAATAAGCGGGTAATGCAGGCCTTCGTCGAGTGTGATCTTGACGGGGCTTTTCATCAGCTGAAAACGCGGCGTAGGTAACCCGTGATAGGAAAGTATTTCCTTCACACGGCATTTATTAAGAGCTATCCCCAATGTCAACGGGTCAGATCCCGTATAGGGGATACCCATAAGCTCAAAGATCCCCACTGCATGCATCTCGTGAACAGATTCATTGCCGACGCTTTCACAAAGGTTGAAGACCGCGTCGGGTTGCTCGTCTTTAAGGAAATTCACAAACCGGATGATATCACCATCGACATTGAAGAGTCTTGACTTGTATCCAAGTGCCTGGAGTGCGCGGGCGATATCCTCGCGCTCTTCAAGGACACCCACTTCGGAAAGATCGGTGAGGACCTCCGTGTCGGGGAGAATCAGTTTGCTTCCATCTTGCAGTACGCCAGCTTCGGAAATAAACTTCCGACCTGATTTTGTCTGGACGGTCGGCTCGTTGTAGACAACTGCAATGGTAAGTTTTTTCCTCATAGTCTTTCCTTAGGATTCTTGGTAGAGGACAGCAGGTTTTTGCGTCACTAACCTGGAGCGCTGCGCGGCGAGCGCCAGCACCCCTTGGATCAATTGGGAATATGATAGTCCAGCAACGCGCGCGGCCTTTGGGAAACAGGAATTGTCTTTCGGATTCGGGAGAATGCCAGGGAGCGGGTTCAGCTCAAGGATTTGCGGCTTGCCCGCAGCGTCGAGTCGCACGTCGATCCTGCACCAATCCCTGCACCGCAAAACACGATACGCTTTGCGGCATATCTCTTCGATTTCCTTCTGGAGGGAAAGAGAAATGGCAGCCGGACATTCGAAGATATCAAGAGGGGCGTCCCGACGGTCCCATATCCACTTAGCCTCGAAAGAATAGATCGGGTTTACCTGCGGTGGCAGGGAATCAAACTTTATCTCGACGATCGGAAGAACGGAAACTTCCTCTCCGTTTCCCATCAGTGCGACCGTAAACTCTCTCCCCGTGAGATATTCTTCGATGAGGGCCGGCTCGTTGTAGAGAGTCACTATCCTCTCCATTTCTCTTGCCATCTCGTCACCCGACCTCACGACGGAGGAATTAAAGATCCCCTTGCTGGAGCCCTCATGTAACGGTTTAACCATCAGGGGGAAGTTCAATGAAGATCTGCTAACTTCAGATGGATTTTGGCCAACAATAAATCGGGGTGTCGGGATGTGATAATACGCAAGGATCTCTTTTGTCCTTGATTTGTCGAGGCAAATTGCTAGTGTAAGAGGATCGGAGCCCGTATAGGGGATCTGGAGCATTTCAAGACAAGCGGGCACCTGTGCTTCACGCGAGATTCCGTAGAGCCCTTCGGCAATATTAAATACGATTTCAGGCCGTTCATCGCGTAACCGCTCGAATGCGAACTCATTCGCTTCAATAAGGGTGACGTGGTGAAGCTCTTCGAGGGCTGTTTGAACAGCATTGATTGTTTCCGCCGTGTCCCACTCGGCGTAGAGATCGGAAACAGATTGAATGGAGCGTAAATGGGAAGGACTCAGATCGCGAGCATTGAATTGAGTTTCCTTACTACTCGGAGGTTCGGTCGAATCATTCTCCTCGGACTGCAGGGAAGTATCATCCTTCTTCTGGTTGTAGACGAGCGCAACGTTCATCGGTGAGATGTTCGAAGGAAGATTTAACAAGTACCTCGTGAAGCCCTCTCAGAATGTTCGACAAATTTTTTCTACTCGCGTTGATGATCATCGATCATCGTCTGCACCAGTAATATAATCAATTTAAACTCTTTGTCAAGAAAAAAATGCGATTCGTGATCAAAAAGTTCATCATCGATGCCGGATAGAAAAAAAGTTTGGTGATGAAATGGAATGATCTGCTTCCTCAACCAACCTGGATGAGTGCGAGCGCGTGCATCCAACGTTGGGTGAAATACTTCCTGAGAGGCTGATGGACTGGGGAGCGTAGGTGTGGATCGAGCCTGATGATTTCGAACGCCTCCCGTCGGGCAAGAGTAAGGACCTCACCATCAGTGATGAGGTTCGCGATCTGAAGCTCTGGAATTCCACTCTGCCGGGTTCCAAAAAATTCACCCGGACCCCTTAAATCCAGATCAATTTCAGCGATTTTGAACCCGTCGGAGGTACTGAGCATTGTCGATATTCTTCGAACAGCTTTTTGCTTTTCAAGTTCTTCATCCTGATACATGAACATGGTCTTAGAGCCTTTCACCTGTCGGCCCAACCAATCCGGGACCACCAGAAGACAGTACGACTGCTGAGAACCTCTGCCTACCCTCCCGCGAAGCTGATGAAGCTGGGATAACCCAAAACGCTCTGCATGTTGTATCACCATCACCGTCGCGTTGGAGACATCGATACCCACCTCGATCACCGTCGTCGCGACCAGGATATTGATCTCACCTGCGTTGAACCTTGCCATAACTGATTCTTTCTCGTTCCCGGACATCCGTCCATGAAGGAGACCCACCTGCAGATCGGGAAAAATATCCTTCCTGAGCAACTCGTAGCTTTCAGTGGCGGCCTTCAGATCTAATTTCTCTGATTCCTCAATGAGGGGGTAGACCACATATGCTTGTCTTCCCTCCGATGCTTGAGTCCGGATGAACCTATACAGAGAACTCTTTTGAGATTCGGTAAAAAGTACCGATTGAATCGGCTTTCGATCACTCGGCAACTCATCGATGATCGAGACATCGAGATCACCGTAAAGGGTCAGCGAGAGTGTCCTTGGTATCGGGGTCGCTGTCATCACCAGCATATGGGGAAAAAGGGAAGGTTCTTTATTGCCGATTGCTTTCTCCCTGAGGGCCAGACGCTGGGCAACACCAAAACGATGCTGTTCATCGATAACAGTCAGGCCCAAGTTCGCATACGAAACACCTTCCTGGATCAGCGCATGGGTCCCTACGATGATGCTTGATGACCCCCTGCTGACATCATCGAGTATGTCCTCCCTCAACTTCGAACCCTGTCCACCGATGATAAGGCGTATGTTTACCGGAAGATCTTTCAATAGTGTGGCAAAAGTATGATAATGCTGTTCGGCCAGAATTTCCGTCGGGGCCATGAAGGCCGCCTGGTAGCCATTTTCAACCGCAATGAGCATCGCAATAAGGGCAACGATGGTTTTGCCGCTCCCGACATCCCCCTGAAGGAGACGATTCATCGGCTTTGCGGATTTCATATCGTCGGTGATATCTTTAATCACCTTCTTCTGCGCCCGGGTCAAGTCAAATGGTAGGGAGTCTACCAGCTTCCGGGCAAATGTACTATGAACATCAAAGACAATGCCATTCCGTTCTTCCCTCACGCTTTGGCGTCGGAGGGCTAAGAGTAACTGAAGGGAAAACAGTTCGTCAAACTTTAGACGATTCCGCGCCTGGTCAAGCATCTTCTCCGAGTCCGGAAAATGTATCTGTGAAATGGCATCTTGTAGACCCAGCAAATTTAAACGACTCTTTAACTCTTCCGGGAGCGGGTCTTCAAGAGCATCACAGAATTCATCAAGTGTACCTCTCATGATCCGGCGAAGGCCTTTGACATGAAGATTGACATCCTTCAGATCGCCGGACGATCCGTATTTTGGGATAATGCCCCTTGTGTTAATGAATTCTTTGGAATCTGTCTCCTCTTCTCCGACACTTATCCTGTCAATCGAGGGGTGGATGAATTGAGTACGTCCCCGGAAGCGAGTCACTTTGCCTGAAACCGCAATCGATTCCCCGACTGCAAATGCTTTCTTGAAATAGTTTACGCTTCGAAAAAAAATGAGGGGGACCATTCCGGTTTCATCACTGAGCATAAGTATCACCCGTTGTCGTGGAGGGCGACCCACCAGATCGACTCTGTGAATTTTTCCAATAGCAGTGATCCATTTCCCCGAATCGGCAACGCCTTTGAGATTGCCAATCTGCTCAACACTTTGCATGTCAATGTAGCCGTACGGGAAATAGTAGAGAAGATCGCGAACCGTTCGAATCCCGTGCTCAGACAGCACTCCTGCACGACGTGGCCCGATCCCTTTGATGAACTGAATCGGCGATTCTAACGATTTGCTTTCGGCATGCGGATTTTGCATGGGGAAGATATGGAAGCAAATGATATAACAGAGGTTAGCGCAGGGACATTGGCCGCTTCAGAAAATCCCTGCGGATTACTCAAGTTCCCCTTTTGCAACGCGGGTCATAAGATCGGATGTGGCGATGATAGGATCTCTGTCTTCAAATAACACATCATGCACTGCATTGACGATCGGAAGATCCACGTTGTATTTCTTCCCAAGATCATAGACGGATTGGGTTGTCGCAACCCCCTCGGCAACCATCACCATCTCGTCCAGGACATCCTGTAACCGCCTCCCCTTTCCGATCTCCTCACCAACATGCCGGTTGCGGCTTTGCCTGCTCATGCACGTGACAATCAAATCACCTATACCAGACAGCCCGGCAAATGTATGTTGCTGGGCACCGAGGCATTGTCCGAGGCGGGCGATTTCCGCAGTCGCACGAGTCATAATGGCAGCCTTGGTATTGTCGCCAAAACCGGCACCATCTGCAATCCCCGCCCCAATGGCGATGACATTCTTGATCGACCCAGCGAGCTCAACGCCCCTAAGATCGCCACTTGAGTAGACGCGAAAATAGGGGGTCATGAAAATTTGCTGAATGATTTTTGCCGTTTCCAGAGCGTTCGACGCCGCAACGACGGCAGTGGGCACTTGCCGCGCCACCTCCTCGGCAAAGCTCGGCCCAGACAAGGTTACCACATTTGCACGCCTGAGGGTTGGCACGACATCAAGGAGGACTTCGGACACTGTGAACAGCGAGTTGTTCTCAATCCCCTTCGCAACATTTACGAAGATTGTTGAATGGAAATCAGATCCAGGAAGGCCTGCAGCCACGGACCTGACAAACTGAGCGGGTACCGCCGTAACAATCACGCTCGCCCGGGAAACTGCCGCTGCAAGGTCCTCCGTGATCCGAATTTCCCGCGGAATCGGAATACCGGGAAGCAGCCGGACATTCTCCCGGGAAGTAATCAGTGCGTCAGCATGATCTTTCTGATGCGCCCACAATGTCACCTCATGGGCATTGTAATTAAGAAGGATGGCGAGTGTTGTGCCCCAACTTCCCGCACCCAGAACAGTTATGCGCATGCATGCTCCGAGGGGGAACAACCAGTCTGATTGACGTGGGAATGAAAATCAATGTCTTGGCAAATGAACCCGCGAAAGACGATGCTCGGTTCCATCGATAAGTCGGCGAATATTCGACCGATGAGTATAAAGAAGGAGCAAACAGATACCAATGCTGAAAAAAATAAGTGTGTTATACCCTTGTAGCTCAGCATGAAATATATTATGCCGGAAGAACATCGTCAATGGAAAAGCCACTGCGGCGCTGATTGAACCGAGGGAGACATACCTGGACAAAAGAAAAACCACCGAAAACACGCCAATAGCCACAAGAACTTCGATTGTTGCCAGACCCAGGAGAACTCCGCCGGCAGTCGCAATCCCTTTTCCGCCTCTAAAACCACCGAAAGCCGTCCAGACATGGCCGAGAATCGCCGCACAGCCCGCGATAATTCGAATGAGGGTGAGATCGGTGAACGGGGTGGCATTGTGGAAAGGAAAAGGCCCATACATCAATTGGGTGACAATCATCGTGGCAATATACCCCTTGATGATATCGATAGAAATCACAAAAATTCCCGCCGGATAACCCAAAAGGCGAATCACATTCGTTCCCCCCGCATTGCCGCTCCCGTGGTGCCGTATGTCTATCCCCCGAAAGGTCTTCGTCACAATAATACTCGTCGGGATGCTCCCGACGAAGTAACTAAGAACGACAATTACCGCCAATGGAAACATACATGCCTTCGATAATTAGTTGATATCAACGCTGTAAGATAGCAAAATCCAAGATAAAATCAATATTCAGTGTGCGCGGCGAGAGGGGTTCCTCCGGCGATGAATAATTTTAGCCAATTCAAAATCTTCAGGTGTGGTAATCTTGATATTATCGTAGCTCCCGTGGACGATCTTGACTCTTTGTCCAAGGCGTTCAACAAGGCTCGCGTCATCGGTTCCTTTATAACCGTTGGCGGTTGCGGATTTATATGCACGGTGCAGGAGCGAGAACTCAAAGATCTGGGGAGTTTGCGTGATCCACAGGTGAATGCGAGGAGGAGTCGACCCAACGAACAATTCATGTGTCGCATGCTTGATGGTCTCTTTGGGGTGGACGGCAGGAACGGCTGCCCCAAATTCCATTGCGGAACGCAGCACATTTGTCACCAGCTCGTCGTCAATAAACGGACGAACCGCATCATGCACGACCACGTAGTCGACATGCTCATCGCCAATCCGCTGAAGTCCGTTCCAGACTGAGTCCTGCCGTTGCACTCCACCTGCGACAACATCAAGAACCTTCGTCAGATTGTTCCTGGCTACCTCCTCGCGCATACTTATAAGATCATCAGCGGGACCAACCAGGATCATCAGATCGATCAACGAAGTCGACTGAAAGTACTCCAGCACGTGGAAGAGGAGGGGCTTGCCTTCGAGATCAATGAATTGTTTTGGGCGCCCCTGGCCTATTCTGGTTCCCTTTCCTGCAGCGGGAATGACCACGCCAACCCGCATGGTTTTCACATCCGCATTCTGATCATTTCACTAACATGGCGTCTCCATAGCTGTAGAATCGCCATTTCTCCTTGATTGCCTTTTTATAAGCCTTCATGACAAAATCTCTTCCGGCAAATGCACAGACGAGCATGAGCAGGGTTGATTCCGGCATGTGAAAATTCGTGATTAAGCGATCAACAATCTTAAAGTCGTACGGTGGAAAGATGAATTTGTCTGTCCACCCGCGATTTGCTTTCAAATGCCCCGTGGTCATCACGCTCGATTCGAGCGCACGCACCGTGCTTGTACCGGCGACAAACACCTTTCCTTTGCTGTCGATTGTTCGATTGACAACATCGACCGTTGATTGGGGAATCTCGTAATACTCCGAGTCCATCTTATGCTTGGAAAGGTCCTCGACCTCGACTGCACGGAATGAACCCAGCCCCAAATGGAGAAGGATCGGAACAATTTTGACCCCTTTACGTTCGAGCTGCGCCAGGAGGCGTTTGGTAAAATGGAGGCCAGCAGTCGGGGCAGCGACCGAACCGACATATTTCGCATAAACCGTCTGATACGTCTCTTTGTCATCTTCCGTTGGTTCACGGTTGATGTATCGCGGGAGAGGTGTTACACCGATACGTTCGATGACTTTAAACAGATCATTCCTGTAATTGAAGCGAACCGTCCGTCCTCTGGACGTCGTGTTATCGATGACCTCGCACCAGATCTTCCCGTCGTCAAAGTAGATCTTGTTACCAATCCTCACCTTACGGGCAGGGTCAACGATCACATCCCAGATCCCTTCATCGTGGTTGAGTTCACGGAGAAGGAATACCTCAATTTTCGCGTTGGTTTTCTCCTTCCGGCCAAACAGCCGCGCAGCAAAAACCTTGGTATGATTTACCACCAGACAATCACCCTTGTTGAAGTACTCAACAATATCACTAAATCGTTTCTCGGCGATCGATTCATCTGCCCGGTTAAGCACCATCAACCGAGACGAGTCGCGAGGTTTTGCCGGATATTTCGCTATGAGATTACGTGGTAACGGGTACTTAAAGTCAGAGAGTTTCATCGTGAATTATTCCTTTTTGAAAACGTCTTGATTCAGCACAATTATTCCGAACCTCAAGAATCATATTATGGTTTCCTGTTCATCTTCGACCTCTTATCCTGCCGGAGAGCCGCTTGGGCTGCCGCCAATCTGGCGATCGGGACACGATACGGCGAGCAACTGACATAATTCAGGTTCAGCGACGCACAGAACTCAATCGAGCGCGGATCACCTCCATGCTCGCCGCAAATACCAACCTTCAAGAGAGGCCTGACACTGCGACCAGCACCAACAGCAATCTGCATGAGTTTTCCCACTCCTCGTCTGTCAAGCGTTTGGAACGGATCCTGTTCAAAAATACCGTGCTCAAGATAGCTCGGCAGGAAAGAAGCGGAATCATCCCGGGACAATCCAAGGGTCGTCTGTGTGAGATCATTTGTTCCGAAGGAGAAGAATTCGGCAACCGTCGCAATTTCATCGGCCGTTACTGCGGCACGCGGAAGCTCGATCATGGTTCCTACCAGATACTGGACAGTGACTCCGCATTCTCCGAACACCTCATCAGCTACGCGCCGGACAATCCCTTCCTGTTCTTTCAGCTCAGCGATATATCCGACGAGAGGGATCATGATCTCAGGATGGATGTTAATTCCCTCTTTTTTCACCTGACAGGCAGCCTGGAAAATCGCGCGAGCCTGCATCTCGGTAATCTCAGGATAAACAATCCCAAGGCGGCAACCTCGATGGCCAAGCATCGGGTTAAACTCGTGCATCTGCGTAATCCGCTGAGAAATCTTCTCCTTGCTGACCCCGATTTTCGCAGAAAGCTGCTCGATCTCCTTGTCGGTATGGGGAAGGAATTCATGAAGGGGCGGATCAAGCGTACGGATCGTTACCGGCCGTTCTTTCATCACCCTGAAGATCTCAACAAAATCTTCGCGTTGCATGGGAAGCAGTTTCGCGAGGGCGCGCCGCCTCCCTGCCCCATCATCAGCAAGGATCATTTCCCGGACGGCATCGATCCTGTCCCCGCCGAAAAACATGTGCTCAGTACGACACAACCCGATGCCTTCCGCGCCGAATGCGACCGCGACTTCACTCTGATCTGGTTGATCGGCGTTGGTCCTGATATTCAAATTGCGGAATTTATCTGACCACTGCATCAATTTTGTGAACGTCGTATACACAAGAGAATCGCCTCCGATATCCTCCTTGTCCACAAGAATCCGTACGACATCTGATGGTTTGGTTCGGAGCTGACCCTCGATCACTTCACCTGTTGAGCCGTCAATCGAGATATACTCTCCTTCCCGGATCGTTCTTCGCGCGACGGCCATCGTCCTGCCCTGATAGTCGATGTTAATCGCTCCACACCCCACCACACACACCTTCCCCATTTGACGTCCGACAAGTGCGGCATGTGAAGTCATGCCACCACGCGCCGTGAGGATTCCTTCTGCTGCATTCATTCCTCTGATATCCTCAGGAGATGTTTCAATGCGAACCAGCACCACCTTTTCTCCCCGGCTCCGCCACTCCTCGGCATCCGCGGCATTGAACACTACCCTGCCGGTGGCTGCCCCGGGTCCTGCGTTGAGTCCTTTAGCCAGCAAGCGTCCGGCAGAGACTGCAGATGCCTTTTCCTGGTAATCGAAGACAGGGCGAAGCAATTGATTAAGCTGTTCCGGCTCAACGCGCAGAACCGCCTGCTCGGGTTTTATAAGCCGTTCCTCCACCATGTCCACCGCGATGCGCAGCGCTGCGAATCCAGTCCGTTTCCCATTGCGCGTCTGGAGCATGTAAAGTTTTCCTTGTTCGATTGTGAACTCGACATCCTGCATATCGCGGTAATGCCGCTCCAGAATCTTCCTCACCCGTAGCAATTGTTTATGGATATCGGGATATCGTTCTGCAAGCCGGTGAATTGCAAGAGGCGTGCGCACTCCCGCGACTACGTCCTCTCCCTGTGCATTAAATAGAAATTCGCCGTAAAACTCGTTTTCCCCGGTCGAGGGATTTCTGGTAAAGGCAACACCAGTCCCGCAGTCATCCCCCATATTCCCAAACACCATTGCCTGAACATTGACGGCGGTGCCCCAATGCGCCGGGATGTCGTTAAGTTTCCGGTACGCTATCGCGCGGTCATTCATCCAGGAATTGAACACAGCTCCGATCGCGCCCCAAAGTTGTTCAAGGGGATCCTGTGGAAAATCTTTTCCCAGTTTTCGCCTGATCTCGGCTTGAAACTCCTGGACGAGTTCATGGAGATCGCTTGCGGTAAGATCGGTATCGGTGTGAGCACCCCGTGCTTCCTTTTTCCGTTCGATAATAACCTCGAACGGATCGCGATCGTCTTTCGAAACCGGCTTCAGCCCCATAACAACATCACCGTACATTTGCACCAAGCGCCTGTATGAATCGTATGCGAAGCGCTCGTTTCCTGTCCGTGCGATCAGTCCCTGAATTGTCGAATCGTTAAGCCCAAGGTTAAGAATAGTATCCATCATCCCTGGCATCGATGCCCGCGCACCGGACCGTATTGAAACGAGCAACGGATTCTGTGGGTCTCCGAATTTTTTCTGGGTCAATCGCTCGATTTTCTTAAGAGCAGCAAGAACATTTTTCTTAAAATCCTTTGGGAGAGCGCTCCTATGCTGGAGAAAGTAATTGCAAACTTCGGTGGAGATTGTAAAACCGGGTGGAACCGGTAAGCCAATGTTTGTCATTTCCGCCAGGTTGGCTCCTTTACCTCCCAGCAATTCCTTCATATCTGCACGCCCGTCTGCTCTCCCTCCTCCAAAGGAGTAAATTGTTCGTTTAGTCATTATCTGATCCTATTATGATGATAATTCATTTTTTTGTCTTGATTGATTGAAGAAATTCGGTCAGCAATCGCTTCGTGAAGGGATTTTCGTTATCCTCCATCCTCTCGGGATGATACTGGACCAGCTGAAAAAACGATGGGGCCGAGGACCATTCCACTGCTTCCACAACGCCGTCTCCAGCGCGAGCCGTAATGGTGAGCCCATTTCCAACCCGATCAACCGCCTGATGATGACTGGAGTTTACATTGCCGCTTGACATTCCGATCAGTCCCAAAAAAGCCGAACCCCGCTCCAGGCAAATGTCGTGCCGGCAGCTCCCTGACTCTGATCTGTGAGGGGGATAACCGGCATCTTCAAGATCCGGCAGCAGCGATCCACCGAAATGAACATTGGCAAGTTGGAGACCCCGGCAGATCGCGAGCACCGGGATACCCCTGGTGATTGCACGATCCAGAATCTTTCGCTCAAATTCGTCACGGAGAAGGTCAATATCCTTGATTTTGGGATGTGAAGCAGGTCCACCGTACAAAGAAGGATGGACATCATGTCCACCTGTCAGCACGAGAGCGTTGCAGGATTCAAATTCGACAAGATTATCCAACCTGTATGAGAATACTTTGCAATTCACGGCCTCGTTTCCCCCACGGAGCCACGTAACATATTTTTGAAATTTGGATTCGGATCCTAAGGTATCGGTCACAGCGATCGTTATCATGCGGCATCCCTCATCGCACGTTCGAGCAGTGCGTGGAATTCGTCTTTCCCGTCCAGAAGGTGCATCTCAATCTCAAGATAGTAGCAGGATTCCGACGGAAATATTTCGGGCAAGCGATCCATGTCGAAACGAGAGGCATCTTTTTCTGTGGTGATGATCATCGACGCACCGGAGGTCTGGAACAGACGCCCAATCCTCTCAAGGTCCTGTTCTGAAAAATAATGATGATCATCAAAAGATTGAAACGATTTGACTATTATGCCACATTCGGCCAGCGTAGAAAGAAACGTTGCTGGCTTCGCAATGGCACAAAACACGACGGACGTAACCAACGATAATTCTCCTATCCTGCACGAAATCCCATTCGAGATATTGACAAGCCTCACAGGTACAATTTTTGCATGAAGACACGGCGCATCCGAGTATTTGCGAACAAGGGCAAGCACCTGGCTGAATCCGCCGTCGCAATTTGTCACAATAATGCACCCTGCGCGCCGGAGCTGAGGCAACGGTTCACGCAACGACCCGGCCGGCAAAAGGGATGCCCCCCTTAAAAGTTCCGCTCCGTCAATCATAACAATATCCAGGTTTCGGGAAATGCGCCGGTGTTGAAATGCGTCATCAAGAATAATCGTATCCGGATGAAATAATTCAGTCATCGTTGCTGCCCCGCGAAAGCGATTTTCGTCAACCATCACAAACGCAGTTGGAAATTTTCTCGCTATCTGATAAGATTCATCACCCATTGTTCGGGCAGTTCCAAATAATCGATTGCCATCCGAAACAATCTGTGTGTTCCTCGTCGAACGTTTATATCCCCGGCTCAGGACACCGGTCGCCTTATTCCTTGACTGAAAATATCGGACCAGATATTCAGTCATGGGGGTCTTGGCGTTGCCGCCAGCGGTGATATTCCCGACGGAAATTACCCGGGGTTTCACGCTCTGGATTTTGAACAGCTGGCGGTCGTAACACCAATTCCGCACTATTGTCACCATGCAATATATCCAGGATACCGGTTTCAGCAGAAGCATAACTACGTTAATGATCCGGGACAGAGTGAAAGAATCGTCTGTGCGACCCGGCAAGATGCTCCAATTGTCCCGAGTTTTTCCCGAATCGGACCAAGCAAGCGCGACATTTGATTCCGTCGCCGTTCGTCACATAGCAGCGATGCCGCTTCGCGGGCGAGGGTGTCCGGCGTTACGCGCCCTTGCAGAAGTTCAGGCACAATTTGTTGTCCCGCAACAATGTTGACCAATCCGATGTTCTTGATTCTGACCAGTAATCGGGCGATCAGGTACGATACCCACGAAGTACGGTACACTACAACCATCGGAGTCTGATAACAGGCCGTTTCGAGAGTTGCCGTGCCCGAGGTCACTATCGCGAGATCCGAATTTTTCATGAGATCATATGTTGCGTGCTGCAGCAGTTGGATATCGGAATCACCTCTGACGAACGACCTGACAAAATCCATGTCGAGGAGTGATGAAACTCCAATCGCAATTTGCACGTGCAGCTCTTCTCGGAGCAACCGCGCAGCTCCGAGCATCCGGGGAAAGATTCTCTCAAGTTCCTGAATCCGGCTTCCGGGGAATAATCCAAGAATCGGACGATCGGCCGAAAAACTATAGCGTTTGCAGAACTCTTCTTTCCCCTGTGGTTCTGTCAATTGCTCCAACAAAGGATGACCGACAAACTCGACATCAATGCCCTCCCTTTGATATATCGCCACTTCAAACGGGAAAACCACAAGCATCTTATCGATAGTGCCGTGGAGCTTCTTCACGCGTCCTGGATTCCACGCCCACACCTGTGGACTAATGTAGTACACGATCCTTATTCCCCGTTGCTTTGCAATCTGGGCAAAACGGATATTGAATCCGGGGTAATCGATGAGGACCAGCACGTCCGGTCGGCGTCCTGTCAGGAGTGCGGACAATGTACGCTCCACTGACCGCAGCAAAGGTAAGTGCTGGATAACTTCCAGAAACCCCATCACTGCAAGTTCGCGTACATGATAGACCAAGTCCATCCCTGCGCTGCGCATCGCGTCGCCGCCAATACCGTAGACATCGCATTCGGGTGCAAGGCGTTTCAATTCGCGCACCACCCCTGAACCATGCAAGTCACCGGACGCTTCACCGGCTATCATCATTACGCGCACCGTCGAGTCATCCTTTCAGGAACCATACACCAAAAAGCACAAGTGTCAATATGAAAATCGCCTGATACGACCTTTTCTCTGATACAAATCCTTTCTTCCACTGGAGGGGCGGTTGCTCATGCGCACCGCCGGTGTATTTTCGGGGCGTCGGAAAGAACCTCGGAACGGCTTTGCAATAATCAATAAACTCTTTCGTAAATGTTTTCAGAAGGTATTCCTCTTCCAGGCTGACAATGAGAGAGTATTGCCAAAAAAAGTAGACGAGGGCTATAAGCGCAAGGACGGGAGTGTTTGCCATGATACCTGCACCAAAGTACAGGAGAATATTGCCGATATACAACGGATTGCGGACGTACGAGAACGGCCCGGTCGTCACCAGGTATGTTCCTCCTACCGGTCCTGTGGTCCTCGTTTCGCTCCCCGCGATCGCAACACCCCATGTGCGAAGAATTTCACCGAGGCAGACAATGATCAGGCCGCTCCCGATGCTCAGCGCGCTGGGTGAAGAATAAATCAGCATTAAGATTAAGAACGGAATCGGGGTATAACTCCGATACTGAAATAAACGCTGTCGGAAATCTGTCCTCATCGTCAATGCTCAGCCTCCAAGAAACACTGCTCGTCGTTCCAGCTCGGCACGCCTCCGCTTCCTCAGTTGACCTTCGCCCCCCATAACACGGTCAAGCCGTCGCTGAACATCGGCAAAGGTCTGGTATTCAAAAAATGAGATATTCTGCTCCGAGCAATGGCGGACAAGTTCATCCTTGGCAAAGACAACATCGGCATAGCGTGCCGGACAGCGATCGGAATATCCTTCTCCAATGAAAACGATGATATCCTCATCTCCGGCCATCGAGAGCATATGATTCCTTTTGCAACAGGCGCAACGGTCGCACACCTCATCACCGTAGGGGAATTCCGGTTCCAGGTAGAATCTGGAAGGCGTTTTTCCGGGAAGAAGGTTCAGATGATTTGAGAAGAACGAGACGTTGGGTAGGCCATGGGCGGCCAGGATTCTGGCAATATAGTAGTCCATCCCATCGCTTAGAACCGTCACACTGTGACCGGCAGTTTCACAAAACCGAACGAAGGGAGGAAACGTGGCATCAATCTGCTGCCGGTCGAGAAACGCATTGAGTTCTTCAAGGTCGACATCACCGCATGCCGCGCATTCCCGCCGAAAACATTCAGCGGCTGATATAGTTTCGTTACGATATTGTTCGATGTACCGCGCGCACTGCTTCCCACCAAATCTCTCGAACATCGCGTCACCGACATCGAGTTTTGTTATTGTACCATCAAAATCAATGAATATCTTGACCATTACGAGGCTTGATTATCCTTGCAGGGACTATCGTCCCGGGCGGTTCGACGGGGGATCAATTCGTCACAGTTGCGGATCGCACCCGCGCTTCCTCATTGAAGCGCACCGTCACGATTTTTGAAACCCCTTCTTCCTCCATAGTGACGCCGTACAAGGCACTTGCTGCTTCCATCGTGCGTTTGTTGTGCGTCACGACGATAAACTGTGTGTTGTTGGAGAATTTTTTTAAGATCCTCGTGAACCGATCGATATTTGAATCGTCGAGAGGAGCATCAACTTCATCGAGTATGCAAAACGGGCTGGGTTTCACGAGATAGATTGCGAAGAGCAAGGCGATCGCCGTTAGAGTTTTTTCACCCCCGGAGAGGAGGTCGATTGATGTCGGACGCTTTCCCCTGGGCTTTGCGATGATTTCAATTGTGGCTTCAAGCGGGTCAACGTTTTCCTCGATCACAAGATCGCACTCATCACCCTCCATAAACAGTTCTTTAAAAATAACCACAAAGTTCTGACGAATCTTCGTGAATGTCTCCATGAAAATCCGTTGTGCGGTAGTATTAATCTCCTCAATCGTATTCAGCAGGGTTTTCTCAGCCTCAAGGAGGTCGTCGCGTTGTTGTGTTAGAAACGCGAGGCGTTCACTCTCAGTGGTAAATTCATCGAAGGCAGCGAAATTTATCGCACCAAGAATTCGGATTCGTTCTTTGAGATTTTTGACCTCTTCCCTGCTTTGAGCGAAATCGACCCACTCATCTTCCGGATACTGTTTGAGCTGGAGTTCAAGGTCAAATTCCTCTTTCGCGCGAAGCTTCAGATGTTCAATACCCGAGTGAAGTTCCGCGATCTTCATTTCGAGGTCGTGCACGGAGGTCACGACATCGTCGTGCAGCCTCCGTTCGTCCTTGATCTTCAATTCCAG
>JAWOMQ010000221.1:0-11463 GCA_033852415.1 Bacteroidota bacterium | reverse complement strand
CACAGATACCAAACGCCAAGGGATAGCAAGCAAATAGGTAACAAAAAGACATATGACAACCATCTGCTCAACAAATAAGAGCACGGAAACATTATAACCATGAACGTAAATGCACTCGCCGCGGCCTGGTAATAATCGTCATATCTGGCCTCAAGCGGGATTGCCGGCTCACCGTAGGCTTTCCTGATAAGGTTCTCACTAGATTTGAAGTATACCGATGACCAGTATTCAAACGACGTCATATAGAGCCCAATCCAGACCCCAAAAATAACAAACCGAATAGCTTCGTTGAAAAATCCCCAGACATTCGCTCCAACAAAGAGACCTGCGTTTAGAATGAAGAATAGATTCACTACCACCGATTTCCCGGCAGACCATGGGATTCTAATTGTGATCGGCTTCCGAATATAGCAGAAGAACAAGTACGAGAATTCGATAGCGGCCAATGCGACCGACACCGTACTCCAATCAACCTTGTGCAAAAGCGCATATGAGACTATGAATGGCAAGGTGATAAGAATCATGCCTGGAGTGATAAGAATGTGCCGAAAATCGAACATCCTCAGATCGATTTTCGGCTTCCGGTAGAAGACACCACTCTTATGAAACGGGGTGAGCGCATAAATGATTGCGGGCACCAAGAAAAAGGCCCCCACAAATGACCAATTCCTTTGTTCTAAGGGTGTAAAAGTGCAGCTTCTATATACTCCCCAGACGGTTGGAACGAGGAAGAGAAAAAACAAGAAGAGAAAGATCCAAAGTTTCGCAGCGCTGCGAGCGTACGGGCGAGCTTCAGCGGGTTTTTCGTGTTCAGCACCAGGGAACAGCACATAAATCGTGACATACTCGAGGCATAACAGAAAACTAATTGACAGTATATAGACAATCTGCCATATCTCTCCTTCTCCAACTGAGATCCCGCTTTTGTTTTCGTTGGGATAAAAAAATGCCGATAGTACCACGAGGAACGTAACCAGCCAGTATAAGAAGGCTCGTACGAATCGAGTCCAAAAATCCGGATATCTGGGGAACAGCCCTGTTTCAGGCACAGGTAAGCCTCAGGATTTGAAAAGCAAGCCTTGCCACCAAACCGAGATAATCGAGAAGATTTAGTTTGTACTGATGCAGCGGCCTGAAGCCATTCCTCCGGAACTTCGTTAATACGTACCGTCTTGGTTCAAGGAACAGAAGCAAAACCAACCTCTCTCGGAACGAAACACGATTTTCACAAATGGCAGCATTGATTAGCTGCGATATCTTTGACTCAAGTTCAGCAACCCTCCTCTGAATCCAATACCTCACGTTGTCACTTTTCATCTTCTTAATGTCAATCGAGAATTCGTTAATTGATTCGCAGTCAATATTTACATACCCGCGTCGCAAATCCTCCTCCAGATCTCTTAACATATAAATCTGACATGCTGCAGATGCGATTTTGACCACCTCCATCGAATATTGCCCGCCAGGATGAAGGAAATGAGACAGAAACTGAACAAATGAGTTGCCCATCTTTTGACTATACTCTTCGAGCTCAGCCCTTGGAACTACCCGATTGATTCGTGTCACATCAAAGTAGAAGCTGTCAAACATCTTCATGAGCGCTTCCTTTAACACTCGGCCGTTGCCTACATCGTATCGTATGAATGCGAATAACATAGCCTCGTACTCATCAGCCGGATGCATCTTCTTACCCTCATATGCCGCAATTACCTTCTGTGTTTGGTCAGTCAGTAATTCGAACGCCGTGGTGCCAGACAGTTTAGGATCATCAATAGTATCATCGAGATGCCTCATGTAGCAATAGGCATATGTAAAGTAAGCTGAATCTTTGATGAGGGGTGAGACGAGGATGTATAAGAAGCGAAACGTCGAGCCTTTATCGCGAAGCGTTTTTCTGATCGCATTCAATCTTTCGGCGCTGGTTGGCTGAGATATGAATGACGTCCTGCGCATCATTTTTTGAAATTGCCCGTCAAGAAATCTTCCACCATTCTGAGTATTGTAGCAAAACAGATGACCCAAAACAAGGCAGCAGAATTTAAGGAATACATGGGGTATTGTCAAACACTCTATGGAAGAAGGACCTTACTCCGAAGCTCACTCCCCGATAAGCTTTTTCGCACGCCATAATTGGGTCACAAATGTGGGAGCCGCCGGCGTAGCTCAGCGACTTGAGGAAGGACTTCTCCGCCATCCCCTTATACCTGCTCAAGCAGCCACTCATCCGTAGGCCAAGGAAGGTGTGTGGGTATTATCGCCGATTCAACCGCCTTGTGCACTCCATCTTCCCGAAGAATCAACAGGCCGCCCTCATGCCACCCAGCACTCCACCAATACCATTCGCGCGATCCATCCCCATTGCCTGTTCTGCGTGACAGCACGGACATGAGACTTCTCAGGAACTGAGGGCGAGACGCCAGGAACTCTTCCACCCCGCGTCGATAGAGGGATTCAAGCGCCAGAACGAGCCAAGCCGCTGCTAGGCCTGCATCATCCAACAACTGATTTTGTCGTGCCGCATCAGCAATCACCTCTTGGAAGCTTGCCACTGCCTGCTCGAGGATCTCTGCCGTCAGCAGACTCACTATGGACGAGTTCTTGTTCAATACTCTTCGATTCTCAAAGTCCGCCGAGTGGCTAGAGCCGATAAGGTTCTCCCAGCCTGGGGGGAATGAGGCTCCCTCATGCCACTTTCTTCTCGGCGGACCATCCCAAACTGGGACCAGAACGGTCCTGCTTCGCACTGGCCATAATAACACTCGATCTGGGGCCATGTCCGCCTCAATCGGGTGGATATCCGAACCCCCACTCGCCCTACCAGGTTGCCATGTCTCGACATGAAGTTCGGGTATAATATTGATCTCTGCCGAATTGCCGCACACAGTGAATCGCGGAGGAAGGTCGGGACTCAGCCCGCTTGTCACCGTCAGCGGATATTTCGCGTTTTCTATCCGCTTGGTTGACAATCCGTGTCCGGGCGGGCTCACTATCCACGCGAGATCGGTCGATTGCCGAATTCCCGCTATCCGATTGTTAATGAGTGTAAAACGCGAGTGGGACCAGCTCTCTACTATTTGGACAGCCTTAGCTGTCGCCCTTTCGATTGCGTCATTTACCCACTCGACCCCCCTCTCATTTAGGTGAAACCTATTGCGGTCAACAGAGATCTCCCCAAGAGTCGACCCATGAACGTCGATCTCAATGAGGAGCGGCAAGTTCGGCGCCAGCACTCCAAACGAATCAGCCTTCTTATATGAATACTCATCTTGAAATCGCGATTCATCGCTCACTAGGATCCCACAATAGCTCGTCAGGGTAACCGTTGTGACGATGAGCGCATCTGAGAAAGCTAACGGTTTGATCGCACATTCCACACCTGGCTGTAAGTCGAAGAATACTAGCGATTGACCCTCTAGATAAGTGTAGTAAGGAAGGTGAACACGAACTGAGCCGAGAGCATTTTCCTCTTGGAGCACAGGGTCCACGCGAACGGCGGTCCAGAATTGCTCAAGAATCCGCTCCCATCTCTCGGACTCGACTGCACCGATGGGGTTCTCAGTGCCAGGCTTGTACCAAGCTAGCCGAGACCACAAGATCTTCCTTAGTTGTTCCGCATCCGCAACCCAACCATATGAGAGCATCTTTGAAATGTTAGATGCGTTAACTCTGTGAAGGGTCGTCTTGCAGGGCGTCCGTCTCAATACATGGGCTAGGTATCCCATCACCTTTGAATCAAAAGCGCCTAGGCCCTCACTACAAAGGCGTTCACGAATTCGAAGCCTCACCTCAGTACCAACAGACCATTCTCCATCCAAGCGTAGTTCGCCGAAACTCCCAACGCCTTCCGTTTCGAATCGCCATCCAGCGGTATCTGGATCACCTCCTTCGTTGGAACGCCGCGTGCGCACCTCAACCCTATCGGCAAGGAGGAAGTAACTCAGAACGCCAATTCCAAACCTACCCGAACGATATATCCGCAATCCACGTTTCGCGCAACGTCGCTCAAGAGCCACCAGGTCTGGACGCTTCGTGACACCACTAACAAGGAAGTAGTTCTCAAGAAGATACCTGCTCATCCCAATACCAGTGTCACGACAACACAGCCAACACCGACCGCCGTCTTCTCGAATCTCAAAGGTCACCGAGTGCGCCGCCAAAAGGCCGGTTTCGGCCTGATTTGCGTTTTCGTCAGAACATGCCAACTGCTCGTACGCGATTCGCTCTCGGACAGCATCGTATGCGTTTTGTGCTATTTCACGAAGTGCTACCAATTCGTCGCCATACAACTCCATTCCAGCGAGCAGCTGGAGGACTTTTTCCGTGTCCGGCCTGAATGAGCCATCAATGTACACATAAGTACCCTCGCGAGCGTGGACATCCGAATGAACATTACTGGCAAGCATCCAGCGGTGTGGCAGCCTATATCCTCCGGAGTACCGCTGGAAGTCCGTCTCGTCATCCAACCTGCGGCAAAGGCGAAGCTCCTGCTCAACTGCGTCGATCGTCTCAAGAACAGCCTTGTGGATTCTCGCGTCCGGCGGACGCGCACTTATTGAGATGCGTCGAGCATCATTTATCATCCAGTGGATTTCCTGATCTCTGTACCAGAATATACGACTGCCCGGTTTAATATTTCGATGCTGAAACAAAACTGGCGGAGTCCGTTCTGGGTCAAATTCTATCACGTCTGCAACTCGCAAAAGACATGCAAGATACCGAAGATGTACGAAGGCGCCGTGCGAACCGATAAGACGAGGAGCAAACCTCTGGCTCTTCAATTGGTCATAACCCCAATGGTGACTTTGGCACAAGTCTGAAAGATCTTTTAGCCAACCAGGATAAAGACTTGGCTCCTCAGACATATGAGCTGCGATATAGGCAACGCTCCAATCATTGTGTCGCTCGCGGCAGTAGTAGGATACGCACTGTTCAACTTCTCCCAGCAACTCAACAGACACGCGCTTTCGATTCGCCTCTCCTGGGGCGAGAGTGCTATTTAGGACAAGCCAAACTTCGAAGCGTTCTTTTTCATCGGGCGGGGGCAGGTTGGGGGGAACGTCTGCACGCGAGGGAAGTCGCCACTCGCCCGTCAGTAAGTAGCTATGAAAGACTGCCACCCAATCCCTCTGTGGCGACATGCCGATGTCATGGAGAAAGGAGGCAAAGAGAAGAAGAGCAAGCTCGTAGGAGGATAATCTGGCGAGTACATCGGGGGGTAGAATGTCTACGATTCGTTCGGCTACTCGGAAGGCATGCTGATCGTCGTGCAGAGTAAAATCGAGAGGTGTCGATCCCCCAGCTCGCAGGACGAGCTGGACGGGTGGAAGATACGTTCGAAGGACGAGATCAGCACGGGAGAATTCACCGGTGACATCTTCACCAGCCCGGCGAAGTAACTCTTGAAACAGGCGTGAAGATGGCCAGTCATCTGACATGGCTTTTCCTTCCCCCGGTGAAGCCTAGCGCAAGGACCGCTAGCCTGCCTACACTCTCCCGGCGTCGACTCCTGCGTTTTCTCGAGCATAACATACAAAAAATTCTACGGGATGATGTGCCATGCCATGAAAATCCATGTGACTTTGTATCTCGTGGGCATTGTAATCAAATCCAATTTCTTCCAATTCGCCGAGAACTTTTTGCCTGAATTCGGGCGTTGGCTTATAAAGATTGAATATCAGAACGCCTTTTTGACAAAGAGTACGCCGGATTTCTTGGAAATGTAACCTAGGTACAGAATAGTGGAAGACGTACAGGGATACTGCACAATCAAAGAACCCATCACGATAAGGAAAGGTGGAATCGAAGTCTATAACTTTGTACTGAGCATACAGATTGCGCTTGGTATCTTTATGATGCTTGATGAGATCTAGCGCATAAAACTTCAATGGGAATTGGCCATCTATACCACTGTATTTTATGTGTCTCGCGAGAGATCCTGTTCCCGCACCGAAGTCCAAAATTCTGACTCCATTTCGCCTCGATTCTTCAGAGATGGTCCTCGAGATAAGCTTGTACGTATGCGTGTAGATTTCTTGCACGTATCTCATATCCACAACCTGGTTGAAGTACCGCTCCCGCAATTTTCCGAGTGAAACGATCTGTTCTTCAGTGAGGTTTTCGGGTCGCGCCGGCAAATAAATAAAACCCATATGGCGGACGAATAGCCCCTCGCCCAAAAGGAGTTCATTGGGCAATTCTCGCGCCTTATCCAGATCACGCACCAGATAGAAATCACCCTGCTTTAGTAACAAGCGTTCGATACTATCGTTGTTTAATATTTGCTCAGCCGGTAGCATCATTATCCTAATGACTTGCGCGCCATCGTCTCCAAAGCGACTTTAAAGGTGGTGTAAGAACACCTTGCGCTCCAAAACACGCAAGAATGTAGCCATATACAATATAACAAACCGACGCCAAAAATAATACTAAGGCACTGGTTGGACTATCCAACCACCCGAGGATGCCTCTCGCTGTGAAATACAGTACAATTGCGATTGTTAATACTGATCCCACCCAAGTGTTCCATTTCCGGCGCCTGTAAAGATACAAAACTTGATAACCAAACAGAAGAAGCGCAGCCACGAGGGTGATGCTAGCGACAGTTTTCGGAATTGTCATCCTTAAGACGTAGATGTTCTCCATAGGTGGAACAAATGCTGTTGCCAGGCCCAATATGACAGTAAAGATTGCAAAATCAAGTTCTCTCCTGGAGCGAGACCTTTCGTTATCGAAGCTGAGAGATATCTCCACCCCTTCAACCCCCTTCAGGAGGTTGGCTTGAAGATCTGAGGATAATCTGGCCCGGTACATCTCCGACTGTATTATTCGGAGTGGTCCCCACTCTTCATAATATCGATATTCAGGTCTGCGGTGATCAATTCGTCTATCCAACGAGAAATTGTCCAGGTCAATTCTTCCAGAGTAACCGTCACTCTTGTAAAAATAGTTGGATGATGCTTTCAGTTCAAACCCATCGGGGCAAATGATGTACATGCTGAAGTTATTCAGAGGAATATCTTGACCGAAAGACATGTTCAGTGAGAAATTTATTTCATCAGCGTACGGTTCGGCCTCGACCCATTCCGACTTGACCCAGTACATAATCAGCGGCGCTTTCGAATTCGAATCGGCGGGAAGGGGTTTCGCGCCAGCTAGGGTATGCCTAAGTGTCACTTTATGACCCTTGACAATTTCAACGACACCGCGAGCAACTAAGTGGGATTCTGGTAAATAGGAACTGCCTTCAGAATACGCCAACCCACCTGGCGAGGATTCGATTTGCTCTCTGAGCCAATTGGTTCGTGCTGACCCAGCATCAAGCTTGAGGGTTCCCAAATAGCATTGCAGCTCGTTGAAACTATTTATCACTATAAATTTACCGCCAGAGTACACAGCATTAGTCTTTTCTTGGGCAAAGAACTCTGCCGACCGATCATTAAGAGTTGCTCCATCAGGAAATTGGACTTGGATCAGGCTTCCAAGATCTCGGATATCTTTATATGAAAAGATAAAGCAGGGATAGAGACTCACTCTTGAATTCGGTCCCACCTTGTCAAGGAACACGACCAAGGCCAGGCGGTGAAAGTCGGTGAGATCCTTCAACGATTTGATTGGGGGTTGAATTTCTATTCTGTTTGCCATTGCAGCAAGTGACTATAAGTAATCCACAAACTCGGGTGTTTTCGGTTTCAAGTCATTGGAATAAATTCTAAGCACCGCCCAGCCATCAATTAGACGGTGACCAATGAATCTATAGTCAATGATCGGAGATACAAGTAGGCACTTGCCGAAGAACTCTATCCATTCTTTTTGAGTGAGTAATTTGAATCCATAGTAGTGATAGGATCTTCCAGAATTGAGTATCACGCCATCTCTCTGCCCAATTTGTCTTAAGCAGGTCTTCACCAACTTGAGGTTGCCCTTCGATGGGGGACAGTGAAAATCCACCATCGGGATATGCGCAATATCATCAGCTTTTGTATTGACGAGGGAGCATACTCCTAACGTTTGTTCACCGTGTGACTTCTCTCTGATCAGTGAAGCGAGCGAGGTTGCCAATCTGTCCCGAGGTACTGTTATTATGTTTGACTTGCTGGCTGTGGGGTGAAATAGCGATTCAGTAATCAATCTATCTGTCGCATGAGGTTCTCGCACTAGCAGGTTCATCAAGGCATCCCAGAATGAGATGCCATAGCGCCCCCTCAGATCAAGAGCTTTCTTAATTACTCTGTTCTCGGATCGATTCATCCTTCTCAAGGTCCGATAATCCAGCCCCAGAAAGGTGGTATACACGAGGAATGTAACTGCACTAATTTCCGTGGCCTGTTGCACGAGGTAACCCAAGACGTCACTTGACTTAGCCCCCTGTGAAAGCATGGATTTCGGGTAATTTCTCATTGACCGGGTAATTTAATGAGCACTCTACTCAAATGCAATAGGTACAGCACTCTATGGAAGAAGGACCTTACTCCGAAGCTCACTCCCCGATAAGCTTTTTCGCACGCCAAACACCATCGCGCCGGGGAGGAATTGGGGAGGATAGCAATCGCAAAACTCGGGATTTCTGCGCGAGCCCACTACCAAATACTAAAAGTGCGAAAGATCTACTGCCGATTTTGCCACGTCGACGGTTCTGTTTCAGCCTACCTTTGTGGCATCCTTGGGGTTACTGGTACCAGAACTCGCGTCCTCCTGATCAGTGAAGTTTCCTTTTTGAGATTCACTGAAACGCTTGCATCTTTCGTAGATGCGCGCAATTCGAGCCTCTTCGAAAGCGGTATAAGGTTGCTCATTTGAAAAAGATGCCAGCTGAACTGGCCTTCCGACACGATGATCCTGCGATTCTGTTTCCAATATGCAGTAGGCGGCCATCTCAGCCGCGTGCTCAACAGAGACATCCGGATAGTAAACTCTATTCAATATATAGTCCGCGATCACTGGAATCCCAATGCACTCGAAACCTGTTGGGTTCCTTCTCGGGAAGAAATTGTCATTACTATTGAGTGTGTAAATTGCTGGTTCGACATTCTTGTTGTATCCTGCCAAAATGATTTGCAGATCAGGTCTCTCCCGTTGTGAATGCTGCGCAAAATACTCATCGAAGAGTTTCTTGCTCTCGCTACAGAGCTGTCCGGCTAAGGAGGTTATGCCTCTTGTAAAGTCCAGCACATCCGAAATCGATTCCAGCAAATACATTGCCAAGGGACCGTCACCTGCTATTCCAACTCCGGTATGGTCATCCAGCCTGAACAGCTTCGTAACTGTATCGTTGCTCGTGAAGTAAGAGCTCGCCCTGCTATCTGATGCGAGCACCATCCCGTCTTTGGCCTTTATGCAGATTGTGAGGGTCATTCAAGATTGACTTCAATATCATCGCGTCCGCCAGGTTCCACTTCATTGCACGAAGGCAAGTACATTCCGTACAGTTTTCGTTCAGCTGCTTTCCTTACCTCCGCATTGGTGATGATCGCAAACTTGAAATAGCACGAAAACGATCTTACCGTCGACTTGATGCAGCTGTTCTCTTCCTCTTCGCTCACGTGATGAAGCAATCGATCTCTTATACGGCCTTGCCCGACGTAAAAAATGAATGCTTTACCCGCTTCTAATTTTGACAGTCGGTAAACCCCCTCAGTGGTCTGATCCAGGGCATTAATGTTATCGGCCGTAAGACCGATCAGATTGGACCATTCTAAATGCCAAGTTTCCATGCCTGACCTTCCATAAAAGAATGCAGCTGATGATGGGACCGCACGCTCAAAAACGATGGATCTCTTTCAGTTGCTTCGTTGCCCAATTTACGCTTTCAGGAATTGATTACCAAATCATTGGTAACTACCTATTCCCCCGGCGAGATAAATTTCGAAACAGCTTAAAGCTTCTGGAACCTTGGATCGCCTATCGAGTCCAGAGGATAATGGGCACATTTCTGCAAATCTATGAATTGCAGTCGCCGGTCTGGTTCCAACGTGTTGAGATTTCCATCGTAAGAGAGATAAACGGAACTGCGGAGAGTTTTGGACCAGTCCGTGAGCAAGTCAACCGCGAGAGCTACGGCTGTCGAAGCTAGTACACCATTGCACCAAACCACCTGAGGGTTTTCCCCCGCGTCACCGTAATTTGCACCTTCGTTGTTAAGAAGGTCATCTCTCAAGAATCCCATGCACCACATGCAGGCGTGGCCGGGCATGGAAAGTATCACTTGGCCAGCAACTCTGGGGGGGTGAGTTCCAATCTTGTGCACATCCATGCCAATGTCAATATAAGGGATCAAGTATCTCCGCGAGAACGCCTCAAGGTCTCTTCGCTGAATGAATCCGTCCATAGATCCAAATATCACATCACAGCTTTTCAATGCATCAACTCTTTCTTGCCATTTGCATGGATAGGCTTCAACTTTGGCCGAGGACGACAGATTTGAAATCGTACGTTTCGCAATATCGATCTTCTTTGATTTCTCCTGTACGTCTACTAAGGTAGCGCCGACGAGTCTATTCAAGTTCGTGTTCTCGACTGTATCAGGGTCGAGCAGCAAGTACTCCTCAAAGCCGATGTGTGCAAGCTGTTGGCATACGTGTGAACCGCCTCCGCCAAGACCTATGACTGCGACCCTAGCCCCCGACAGCTTGTCCTGTGATCGCTCACCCAAAAAGGATTGACGACTGTAATTGATTCTCACCGTAAATCTAACGATTGAGAGACATCGGAAATCCGACAACAGAGACACGCGTTGTAGGGATTAGCTTTGGTTCTTTTGGGAGCATTACGAATGCTTTATACCTCGAAGTGGACATGAGCAGAATTCCGTGAACAGCACCACCATCGACGTTTCTAAAGTTCTGGACTACTGGAGGTATTTCTTCCTTGTCGACAAGGCTCAATCCAGGAACGGCATTGGAGGGGTGGATGTGAACATGGAACATGCCTTCTTTCGTATCCAACACCTTCTGCATGGCCTTCCTAATCGCATTTCCATTTATTCTCGCCCCCACCGAATCATCTTCCATGTAATCATCGTCATCAACAGAGAGATAACCAGACAGCAGCACAAGAATTCCGTTGCCATCGACCGGTGTATATCTACTACTCACAAACCCAACCCTTTCGAATGCGAACTTGTGCGGCCGATTCAAGTCTTTCCGAATTTGATCGTCTAGCGTCCTGGATAGCTTGATTCCAATATTCATTTGAGCGCCTTGAGATAGCCGAAGATCGATTTCAAGAGAGATTGATTGTCCTCTATCCGCCAAGAAAACGCATACCATGTTCGGCCTAATATCACCGCCGTGGTATTCCAATTAAGGTTGTTCTTCCCCGTCAGTTGTGCAGAGAAGTACAGGCGTGATGAATATCCGTCACGTTGCATCGGACAGAAAAGAAGGTCTACGGTCGGTGGGTTCCATCCATCTGGTAGAGTGACGGCGGGGATCATTATGAAGCTGGCCCCCGCGTCGTCGCACTTGA